>NZ_JBJJLN010000019.1:0-82266 GCF_046230725.1 Pseudomonas sp. KCJK9000
AGGTGGTACGCCGGGTGAGCGAAAGTGGCGTGGCATTCGACCAACTGATCCTGGAGTTCGATAGTTGGGTGCATCTGTCAGTCAGTCTGGCCGCGCCTCGTCGCCAAGTGCTGACCATCCGCAAAGGAACCGGTTACCTGCAGGGCCTGCATTAGATCCTAGGCCGATTGACGCCGCTGCCTCACCCTCCGTATGCTGTATATAAATACAGTGTTAAGGCGATCTCATGCTCAACGTCGAGCAACTCAAGTACAGCGTCAACCGCATGCCAGTGGAGCGGGTGTATGACGCCATGCTGGAATTGCGCCTCGAAGGCTTGGTCACAGGTGACCGCACGCCATTCGGCAAGGTGCATTTCAATACCTGCTTCGCCGAAATCGAGGCGCTGTTCCAGCGTGCTGGATACCACCGAGGGTTGGATGTCGTGGGGTATGAAGGCTTGGTCTACGCACTCTATGACCCTGGCCGTTGGGAAGCCGTACAGGTACTGCGCTGGTTGAAGGCGCACAGCGAAGCGGCAGTTGTGACTGGTTGAGGCCCCGACCTTGGGGGATAATGCCAGCTTTGACGCTTGAGCCTCGCCATGACCCCGCCTTTCGACCCCGCTCAACAGCAAGCCAGTACCGTCTGCCTGCCGCCTGGGAATTGGGCCACGGTGCTCGACTGCCTGTGCGACCATTTCAAGGCTATCGAGCGCGCTCAGTGGCTCGACCGTTTTACCCGTGGCCGCGTATTAGATGCCCAGGGCAGGCCGATTGCGGCCGAGTTGCCATATCGTCGTGGGATGCGCATTCACTATTTTCGCGAAGTGCCGAACGAGCGGCCGATCCCGGTGCAGGAAACCATCCTGCATGTCGATGAGCACCTGGTAGTGGCCGATAAACCGCACTTTCTACCGGTGACACCAACCGGTGAGTACGTTGAGCAAACCCTGCTGCGCCGCCTGATCCGTCGGCTAGGTAACCCGCACCTTGTGCCGTTGCACCGCATCGACCGGCATACGGCCGGCCTTGTGCTGTTCTCCGCCAACCCGCAGACACGCAGTGCTTATCAGCGCTTGTTCCCGGAGCGGCGTATCGACAAGCATTATCAGGCCATCGCTGCTGCCTTGCCGCAGCATACCTTCCCCTTGATACACAAAAGCCGTCTGGAGCATGGCGAACCCTTCTTCCGCATGCATGAAGTGCCAGGGCAGGCGAACAGCGAAACCCTAGCCAAGGTGCTGGAAAAAAATGGCGAGCTTTGGCGCTACGGTTTGTCGCCAGTGACCGGCAAGACCCACCAGTTGCGCGTGCACATGGCCGCCTTGGGGGCGGGCATCTGCAATGATCCGTTTTATCCGCAGTTGCTAAAGGAAGACGATGATTACCAGCGGCCATTGAAGCTGCTGGCTCAGCGCTTGTGCTTCGCAGACCCCTTGACCGGCGAGCAGCGTGACTTCCAGAGCCAGCTATCGCTGGATTGGTGAGGCATCTGGTGTACCCACCAAAAGCGGCGTTCGGCTAGGCGAAGCCGCTCTTGAGGGTGCTGCGCTGGCAATCGGTCAGCGGTTGAAACGCTCCACCAGCGAATACTGGGTTCCGGCTGTGCTCGTCAGTTCCTCGCTAAGCTGCGCCGAATGCTGCGCCTGCTCGGCGGTCTGGTCGGCCAGTTCTGCGATGGTGCTGATGTTGCGGCTGATCTCGTCGGCTACTGCAGTCTGCTCTTCGGTCGCGGCGGCAATCTGGGTAGCCATGTCAGTGATATTGGCCACCGCCTCGCTGATGCCTACCAATGCCTGGTCCGCTTGCATGACCCGGTCCACGCCTTCCTGGGCCTGGCGGTGGCCGGCTTCCATGGTGAGCACGGCATTGTTGGCCGTCTGCTGCAGTTTGGCGATAAGGCCGTGGATCTGCCCCGTCGATTCGGCAGTGCGCTGGGCCAGCTGACGGACTTCGTCGGCAACCACGGCAAACCCACGGCCCATCTCGCCGGCGCGGGCCGCTTCGATGGCTGCGTTGAGTGCCAGCAGGTTGGTTTGGTCGGCGATGCCTTTGATCACATCGACCACGCCGCCGATTTCGTCGCTGTCCTTTGCCAGTTGGGTCACGGTCTGGCCGGTTTCGCCCACCGACGTGGACAGACGCTCGATGGCTTCGCGGGTTTCACCGGCGATCTGCCGGCCCTGGCTGGTAAGGCGGTTGGCTTGCTGGGTCGCGTCAGCGGCGCGCTGCACGTGGTTCGCCACCTCCTGAGTGGTGGCGGCCATTTGGTTGACGGCGGTGGCGACCTGTTCGGTTTCCACGCGCTGGCGCTCCAGGCCCGATGAGCTCTTGTGCGCCAGAACATCGGACTGGCGTGCCTGGTCACTGAGATGCTCGGCGCTATCCTGCAGGCGAGTCAGGCAGGTTTTCATGCGCGCGTCCTGGCTGAGCATGGCCATCTCCAGGCGTGCCTGTACCCCACGGCTATCGGTGTACATCTGCGCGATCAGTGGGTCGGAGGTGGTCTGTTCGGCCAGACGCAGCAGGCGTTTGAGGCCACGTTGCTGCCAGCCAAGGCCAAGCAGGCCCAGCGGTACAGAAAGCCCGGCAGCCAAGGCAAAGCCCCAGGAATGGCCAAGCCAGTTGCCGATCAGGAAACCGACCTGGCTGATCAGAATGAACGGCAGCCAGTCCTGCAGCACCGGCAACCAGCGGTCACGACGGGGGATGGCAGTTTTGCCATCGTTCAGGCGCTGGTACAGAGCTTCAGCGCGGCGGATCTGTTCGGCGCTGGGCTTGACCCGCACCGACTCGAAGCCAACGACTTGGTTGTTTTCGAATATTGGGGTGACGTAGGCATTGACCCAATAATGGTCGCCGGATTTGCAGCGATTCTTGACGATACCCATCCATGGCAAGCCTTGCTTGAGCGTTTGCCACATATGGGCGAACACAGCCGTAGGCACGTCGGGATGGCGTACCAGGTTGTGGGGAGCACCCAGCAGCTCATCGCGAGTGAAGCCGCTGATCTCGACGAAGGCATCGTTGCAGTAAGTGATCACACCTTTGGCATTGGTGGTGGAGATCAACCGCTGTTGGGCAGGGAAAGTCCGTTCCCTTTGGGTAACCGGCTGGTTGTTGCGCATAGCTGAATAGTCCGTGAGGCTTTGGACAGATATCGGCAAGCCACCGGTTTTATTGAATGAATATTTGATTAACTTGATTTATAGCAGTTAGCCACTATGGCAGGTGCGATAGTGAGTGCGGAGCATGGACAGCAGAATACATCGCCACGATGTTGAAGGATCGAGCGCCGCTGGGGCGGCGCTCGATCTTCAGTGGCTGGCAGATTGGCAAACAATCAGCTGCTGATCATTTGCCGCAACACGTAGTGCAGAATTCCTCCGGCTTTGAAGTATTCCACTTCATTCAGGGTATCGATACGGCACAGCACCTCAATCTGCACTTGCTGGCCATCCTCTCGCGTAATGCGCAGCGGCAGGCTCATGCCGGGCTTGAGTTGCGCCCCGGTGAGCCCCAGCAGGTCGACTTGCTCTTTGCCTGTCAGCCCCAGTTGCTTGCGATCTTGCCCGGCCTTGAACTGCAGCGGGAGCACGCCCATGCCCACTAGGTTGGAGCGGTGGATACGTTCGAAACTCTCCGCCAACACCGCTTTGACTCCCAGTAAATTGGTGCCTTTGGCTGCCCAGTCGCGGCTGGAGCCGGTGCCGTATTCCTGGCCTGCGATCACCACCAGGGGTGTGCCTTCGGCTTGATAGCGCATGGCGGCGTCGAAGATCGAAAGCTTCTCGCCACTGGGAACGTGCACAGTGTTACCGCCTTCCTCGCCACCGAGCATCTCATTGCGGATGCGGATATTGGCGAAGGTGCCGCGCATCATCACTTCATGGTTACCGCGCCGCGAGCCGTAGGAATTGAAATCCCGGGGTTCCACACCTTTGCTGCGCAGGTAATGGCCGGCAGGGCTGTCAGCCTTGATGTTGCCTGCCGGGGAAATATGGTCAGTGGTGACTGAGTCGCCGAGCACGGCAAGAATCCTGGCACCCTGAATATCCTTGATGTCGGGTAAAGGCCCGCCGATGTCATCGAAAAACGGTGGGTGCTGGATGTAGGTAGAGTCGTCCTGCCACACGTAGGTTGCCGCCTCGGGGACCTCGATGGCCTGCCATTGGGCATCGCCGGCGAAGACCTCTGCGTATTCCTTGTGGAACATTGCGGTGTCGACTTTGGCCACGGCGTCAGCGATTTCCTGCTGGCTGGGCCAGATATCGCGCAGGTATACCGGCTGGCCATCCTTGCCGGTGCCCAGTGGGTCTTTGGTCAGGTCGGTGCGCACGGTACCCGCCAGCGCGTAGGCGACCACCAGCGGTGGCGATGCCAGCCAGTTGGTCTTGACCAGCGGGTGTACGCGCCCTTCGAAGTTGCGGTTGCCCGAGAGCACCGAGGCCACGGTGAGGTCGGCACCGGCGACAGCTTTCTCGATCGCTTCGTCCAGCGGCCCGGAGTTGCCGATGCAAGTGGTGCAACCGTAGCCGACCAGGTCGAAGCCCAATTGGTCGAGGTAGGGGGTCAGCCCAGCGGCTTCATAGTAGTCGGTCACAACCTTCGAGCCGGGTGCCAGCGAGCTTTTGACCCAGGGTTTGCGTTGCAGGCCTTTTTCCAGTGCTTTTTTTGCCACCAGTCCCGCCGCCATCATTACGCTGGGGTTGGACGTGTTGGTGCAGGAGGTGATTGCGGCAATGACCACGGCGCCATTGCGCAGGGTATAGGTTTGACCTGCATGGCTATATTCGATTTCGCCCGCCTGGTCGGCGTTACCGACGGCCACGCCGCCGCCGCCCTCACTCTCCAGGCGGCCCACTTCCTTGGCCAGCGGCTTGGGCTGCAGCTCGATGAAGTGGTCGAAGGCCTGACCCACCTGGCCGAGGGCCACACGGTCCTGTGGCCGCTTAGGCCCGGCCAGGCTGGCCTCCACGTCATGCATGTCCAAGGCGAGGGTGTCGCTGAACAGCGGCTCCTGGCCTGGCTGGCGCCATAGCCCCTGGGCTTTGCAGTACTGTTCGACCAGCTGCACCGCTTCGTGCGGGCGGCCGGACAGGCGCAGGTATTGTAGGGTTACTTCGTCGACCGGGAAAAAGCCACAAGTCGCCCCATACTCCGGGGCCATATTGGCAAGGGTCGCGCGGTCGGCCAACGGCAGATCGGCCAGGCCATCACCGTAGAACTCGACGAACTTGCCCACTACGCCTTTCTTGCGCAGCATTTGCGTCACGGTCAGAACCAGGTCGGTGGCGGTGATCCCTTCGCGCAGCTTACCGGTCAGTTTGAAGCCGATCACTTCAGGGATGAGCATCGACACTGGCTGGCCAAGCATGGCCGCCTCCGCCTCGATGCCCCCCACGCCCCAGCCGAGCACGCCGAGGCCGTTGATCATGGTGGTGTGCGAATCGGTGCCGACCAAGGTGTCCGGGAAGGCGTAGGTGCGACCATCGGTTTCAGCGGTCCACACCGTGCGCCCAAGATATTCGAGGTTGACCTGATGGCAGATGCCAGTACCTGGCGGCACTACCCGGAAGTTGTCGAATGCGCTCTGGCCCCAGCGCAGGAACGCATAACGCTCGCCATTACGCTGCATTTCGATGTCGACGTTTTCGGTAAAGGCTTGTGGTGTGGCGTAGCGGTCGACCATCACCGAGTGGTCGATCACCAAGTCCACTGGCGACAATGGGTTGATCCGCTGCGGGTCGCCGCCGGCTTTGGCCATGGCGGCACGCATCGCGGCCAGGTCGACCACGGCCGGCACACCTGTGAAGTCTTGCATCAGTACCCGCGCCGGGCGGTACTGAATCTCGCGGTCTGAGCGACGCTCCTGCAACCAGCCTGCAAGGGCGTGCAAGTCGTCGGTGCTGACGGTTTTGCCGTCCTCCCAGCGCAGCAGGTTCTCCAGCAGCACCTTGAGCGACATGGGCAGGCGCTGCAGGTCGCCAAGCTGCTGGCTGGCTTGGGCGAGGCTGTAGTAGTGATAGGTGCGGTCAGCCACCTGGAGGGTCTTGAGGGTGTTCAGGCTATCTAGCGAGGGCATTGCCAACTCCTTGTGCGGCGGTGCCCGGCATCACGGGGTATTTGCCGGTGCTACCGCGCTGTTTCGGCCCGCACGGCACGGGCCTGGCTGAAAGGTCAGGTTAGCCCCGTTTGGTGCCCCTGACTCTTTTCTGGACCGGCGGGGCATGTCGCTGGTTCCGATCTTCCTTTATCATCGCCGCCCTGCCGGCGCCTGTGGCGCGCCCGCCGTTGTGGAGTGAGAGATGAATACCCTGTTCATGCATTGCCGGCCCGGTTTCGAGGGTGAGGTCTGCGCCGAGATTAGCGAACATGCCGCCTTGCTGGGGGTGGCCGGCTATGCAAAGGGCAAGCCGCAGAGCGCTTGTGCCGAGTTCGTCTGTGCCGAGGCCGATGGGGCTGAACGCCTGATGGCCCACCTGCGCTTTGCCCAACTGATCTTTCCGCGCCAGTGGGCGCGTGGCAGCTTCATCGAGCTACCAGAAACCGATCGCATCAGCGTGCTGCTGGAGCATCTGGCCGGGCCCGCAGTCTTCGGCAGCCTTTGGCTGGAGGTGCTGGACAGCAATGATGGCAAGGAACTGTCTACCTTCTGCCGCAAGTTCGAGGCACCGCTGCGCAAGGCCTTGGAAAAGGCAGGCCGCCTGGTCGATAACCCAAGACTGCCGCGCCTGTTGCTGACGTTCATCAGCGGCCGCCGCGTGTTCGTTGGCGTAGCCGAGGCGAACAACTGCGCACTCTGGCCAATGGGCATCCCGCGCCTGAAGTTCCCTCGCGAGGCGCCTAGCCGCTCGACGCTGAAGCTGGAAGAGGCCTGGCACCAATTTATCCCGCGTGATCAGTGGGAACAGCGCCTGAATGACGACATGACCGGGGTCGATCTTGGCGCTTCGCCGGGTGGCTGGACTTACCAGTTGGTGCGCCGTGGCATGCTGGTGACGGCCATCGACAATGGGCCGATGGCCGAAAGCCTGATGGACACTGGGCTGGTACAGCACTTGATGGCCGATGGTTTCACCTGGCAGCCGAAGCGGCCGGTGGACTGGATGGTCTGCGACATCGTCGAAAAGCCGGCCCGCACCGCTTCGTTGATCGAGACCTGGCTGGGTGATGGGCTCTGCCGGGAGGCAGTGGTCAACCTGAAGTTGCCGATGAAGCAGCGCTATGCTGAGGTACGGCGCTTGCTTGACCGCATGCAAGCAACCTTCAAAGCGCGCAAGGTCAAGGTATCGATTGCCTGCAAGCAGCTGTATCACGACCGCGAAGAAGTCACGTGCCACCTGCGCAGGTTGGACATCAAGCAACGTTGATTCAACTGCTCCATTTTTTGCTTGTGCTAGCAAGCGCGCGATTATCCTGGCGACTCAGATTGCGACTTCAAGAGGCCTGCGCTTGGCCTGCTGAAGTCGCATTTGGCGTTTGCTGAATTACCGCGTACTTGAGCTTAAGCAAAACACCAGCAGTTCCAAGAGCGGTTGCATGACTGGCTATTGGTCCTGGCGGCCCTATGCGCCACAATAGCGATCATTTGCGGAGCCCTTCATGACCGATTTCACCCCCGATGCCATCCTCGACGCCACCGGCCTGAACTGCCCGGAGCCAGTAATGATGCTGCACCAGCACGTGCGTAACCTGGCCGCTGGCGGCCTGCTCAAGGTCATCGCTACCGATCCGTCGACCCGTCGTGACATACCCAAGTTCTGCAACTTCCTGGGCCACGAATTACTTCAGCAGCATGAAGAGGCAGGTACCTACCTGTACTGGATCCGCAAGAAGGCCGACTGAGCCGCGCTGGAACACGCCTCGCGTAGCGCCTACACTGCGCTCCCCAGACAGGAGAGCGCCATGCTGATAGTTGCCGACGAGAATATCCCGCTACTCGATGCCTTTTTCGAAGGCTTCGGCGAGATTCGCCGTTATCCCGGCCGCAGCCTCGACGCTGCCAGCGTTAAGGACGCCGATGTGCTGCTGGTGCGTTCGGTAACCAAGGTCGACCGTCAACTGCTCGAAGGTAGCAAGGTGCGCTTCGTCGGTACCTGCACCATCGGCACCGACCACCTGGACCTGGACTATTTCGCCCACGCGGGTATCCACTGGAGCAGTGCCCCGGGTTGCAACGCCCGCGGGGTGGTCGATTACGTGCTGGGTAGCCTGCTCACTCTGGCCGAGCTGGACGGCGTAGCATTGTCCCAACGCACCTACGGCGTGGTCGGCGCCGGCGAGGTGGGTGGGCGGTTGGTACGTGTGCTGCGCGGCCTGGGGTGGAAGGTGCTGGTCTGCGACCCATTGCGCCAAGCCACCGAGGGCGGCGATTTCGTCAGTTTGGCGACCCTTCTCGAACAATCCGATGTGATCAGCCTGCATACTCCGCTGCAACGTGGCGGTGAGCATCCGACCTGGCACTTGCTGGGTCAACCACAGCTTGCTCAACTACGCTCCGGCGCCTGGCTGATCAATGCCAGCCGCGGGGCCGTGGTGGATAACGCGGCGCTGCGGGAGCTGCTGCTCGATCGCCAGGACGTGCATGCCGTGCTGGACGTTTGGGAGGGCGAGCCGCAGGTCGACCTGGAGTTGGCAGACTTATGCACCTTGGCCACGCCCCACATCGCCGGCTACAGCCTGGACGGCCGTCAACGCGGTACGGCGCAGATCTATCAAGCCCTGTGCCACTTCCTGGGTGAGGCTCAGAAAGTACGCCTGGCCGACCTGCTGCCACCATCGCCATTGGCGCACATTGAAATCGATGGCAGCGCAGACCCCGACTGGGCTTTGGCGACGCTCTGTCGGGCAGTGTACGACCCTCGTCGTGATGACGCCGATTTGCGCCGCAGCTTAAGCGACGATGCGGCCAAACAACGCGCAGGATTCGATCAGTTACGCAAGCAATACCCCGCGCGGCGCGAAATCGAAGGGCTGGCAGTGCGCGTGCGGGGCGAGGCGCCGCAGTTGGTACAGCTGGTCCACGCGCTCGGGGCTGTTCTATCCTGACTGGCGCAACCCACTTGGCAAATCAAAGACCCGGCATCATCACCTGATGCTCCTCACTTAAGATCGACTTCGTCTGGCTGGGGCTGTCGCGCAGCCCCAAAGTTTCTGAGTGAAAAGCTTCAGGTGACAACGCCGGGTACTAAAGGGCTGATCCTTCAGCCTTGGCGGGCTTTCTTCACCCGGCTTTGTTCAAGCTCCTTGCAAGCTTGTTGGATCATCTGTTCGGTAATCTCGATCTCGCGCCCCTGGCCATCGATGATCGAACCACAGGGTTTAGGCTGGTGGTTGCTCTGGGTTTTCGGCGTTTGGCTGCCATGTTGCAAACTCATTGCATATCTCCTCATCAGCTTCAGGCTCAAGTTAACGTCTGCTAAAACTGGACCGTTGCAAGAATTCAACGAGCACTAAGGCTGTCCAGTCCACCAGAAACCGCAGCAAAGCTCCAGAGGCGTTTTAGAACGAAGAGCTATAGGCGCTACAGGGTGAATGCAGTGGTAGTCTTCAGATGTCCTTGTCATCTGTGGTTCCTGCCATGCCCGATCCGGCTCACTTATCACAACGCCGCGCTTTGCTGTTGACCTGGCGTTTCCTGCGTCCCTATCGGGGCCGGGCGCTATTGGCGTTGCTAGCGCTGGTGGTTACTGCGGCCATCACCTTGTCCATCGGGCAGGGCATCCGCCTGTTGGTCGACCAAGGTTTCATGACCCGCTCGGCACACCAACTCAACCAGACCATCGGGCTGTTTCTGTTGCTGATACTGGCGCTCGCGGTCGGTACGTTCAGCCGTTTCTACCTGGTGTCTTGGATCGGTGAACGCTGCGTGGCCGACATTCGCAGAGCAGTGTTCGATCACCTGGTGGGCTTGCACCCGGGGTTTTTCGAAGAGAACCGCAGTTCCGAGATTCAGTCCAGGCTGACTGCCGACACCACCTTGCTGCAATCGGTGATTGGCTCGTCGTTATCGATGTTCCTTCGTAATGCACTGATGGTTGTGGGTGGTGTGGTGCTGCTGTTCATCACCAACCCCAAGCTCACCAGCATCGTCGTGGTAGCCCTGCCGTTGGTGCTGGCCCCAATCCTGCTGTTCGGCCGTCGCGTACGGCGGCTGTCGCGCCAGAGCCAGGATCGGGTTGCCGATGTGGGTAGTTACGTTGCCGAAACCTTGGGGCAGATCAAGACTGTGCAGGCCTACAATCACCAGGCACGGGATCGTGAGCTGTTCGCTGAAACCGTAGAGGCCGCGTTTGCCGTAGCCCGCCAACGTATAGCCCAGCGTGCCTGGCTCATCACCCTGGTGATCGTGCTGGTCTTGGGTGCGGTCGGCGTGATGCTGTGGGTAGGTGGCATGGACGTGATCGCAGGACGTATTTCGGCCGGTGAGTTGGCCGCGTTCGTGTTCTACAGTCTGATCGTCGGCAGCGCCTTCGGCACCTTGAGCGAAGTGATCGGCGAGTTGCAGCGCGCCGCAGGTGCAGCCGAGCGCATCGCTGAACTGCTTGCGGCTACCAGTACGATCCTCGCCCCAGAAACGCCGAGGGCCTCGATTAATACGCGTGCCAGCGGCCGGATCGAGTTGCAGCAACTGACCTTTGCGTACCCCTCGCGGCCTGCGGTGGCCGCCATCGATGACCTCACCCTCACCATCGAACCGGGCCAGACCCTAGCGCTGGTGGGCCCCTCGGGGGCGGGAAAGTCAACCTTGTTCGACCTGCTGTTGCGCTTTTACGACCCGCAACAGGGGCGCATCCTGCTCGATGGCCAACCCATCACCGCGCTGGTGCCGGAGCACCTGCGCGGTCAGTACGCCCTAGTGGCGCAGAACCCTGCACTGTTTCGCGGTACGGTCGAAGCCAACATCCGCTATGGCCGGCCCGAGGCGAGCTTGGCCGAGGTCGAGGCCGCGGCCCGTGGCGCCCATGCCGACACGTTCATCCGCCAGTTGCCGCAGGGGTACCAGACGCTGCTGGGGGAGGGGGGAATTGGCCTTTCCGGCGGGCAAAAACAACGCCTTGCCATTGCTCGCGCTCTGTTGGTAGATGCGCCGATCCTGCTCCTCGACGAGGCCACCAGCGCCCTCGATGCGCAAAGCGAGCACTTGATCCAGCAAGCGCTGCCACGGCTGATGGCTGGGCGCACCACGCTGGTAATCGCCCATCGCTTGGCCACTGTGCAACACGCGGATCGGATCGCGGTGATCGACCAAGGGCGGCTGGTCGCGGTCGGTACGCACCGGCAGTTGATCGAACACAATGCTTTGTACGCTCGCCTGGCGCAGCTGCAGTTCAGTACGGGATAGAACCCCCGACCTGATGCACAACAAAAAGCCCGCATAAGCGGGCTTTTCGACATGATTTTGGTCGGAGAGACAGGATTCGAACCTGCGGCCTTCTCGTCCCGAACGAGACGCGCTACCTGGCTGCGCTACACTCCGATGAACAAAATCCTACTGCAGCGATTTTTCCGGTGCAAGCCCTTGGCGTTCGAGGGGGCAATACCGAAAAATCGGCCTGTATCAAAGCTCCTTGACGGTGCGAACCTGGTCTTTGTTCAGGCGCGTGCGTTTGCCGTCGAGCTGTTCGAATTCGTAGAAGCCGGAGTCCTCGTCATAGGAGGGGGTATCCACTGCCTGGATTTCGCGGCCGTCGTTCAGGGTGATCACGGTCGGCGATGCACAGCCAGCGAGGGCGCCGAGGCCCAAGGCAAGCAGGAAGGCGGGAAGGGTCCGTTGAATCATCGTGTTTCTCCAGTGCGATGGTGCAAGATGTCTGTATGACGCAAAGCGTCCGGGCAAGTTCCTTTCACATTCCAGCATAGCCGCAAGTGCGCCACATTGACCGGTGCCTGCCTGCGCTGTCGCCACAGCAGGCTGTGATATAACTGCCACCCATCATCTTTAACCTGCGACGGACCCCCATGAAAGCCAAGGCAGATACCCCCTTCGTAGCGCTGAACATTGCCGTGCTGACGGTCAGCGATACCCGTACCTTCGAAACCGACACGTCCGGGCAAACCTTCGTCGACCGCCTCAGCGCCGCTGGCCACACCCTGGCCGCGCGGGCACTGCTCAAGGATGACCTGTACAAGATCCGCGCCCAGGTCGCGACCTGGATCGCTGACGAAAACGTGCAGGTGGTACTGATAACCGGGGGTACCGGCTTCACCGGCCGTGATAGTACTCCAGAGGCTGTCGCTTGTTTGCTGGATAAGCAGGTCGAAGGGTTCGGTGAGTTGTTCCGGCAGATTTCGGTGGCCGATATCGGCACTTCCACCGTGCAGTCGCGCGCGTTGGCTGGCCTGGCCAATGGCACCTTGGTGTGCTGCCTGCCCGGCTCGACCAATGCCGTGCGTACTGGTTGGGACGGCATTCTCGCCGAGCAGCTGGATGCCCGCCACCGGCCTTGCAACTTTGTCGCCCACCTGAAACAGGCAGCGGCCTGTGCCCCTCGTGGCTGAGGTGCCTGCCGCCCAGCCACTGATGCCGGTGGAACAGGCCCTGGAACGTTTGTTGACGCTGGCCGAAGCTGCGCCGATCAGCGACACCGAATGCGTAGCATTGGCGCACGCCGAAGGCCGCGTGCTGGCCTGCGACCTGGTGGCCAGCCTTGACCTGCCGCCGTGGCCGAACAGCGCCATGGACGGGTATGCCCTACGCCTGGCCGATCTTCAGGGTGAGCCGCTTCCTGTAAGCCAGCGCATCTTTGCCGGGCATGCTCCAGCGCCGCTGCAGGCAGGTACCTGTGCACGCATATTCACCGGTGCGCCTATGCCGGCTGGCGCCGACTGTGTCGAGATGCAAGAGAACACACAAACGTTGGAAGACGGCCGGGTCCGCTTTCTTCAGGCCCTGGCGC
Source organism: Pseudomonas sp. KCJK9000 (assembly GCF_046230725.1). Taxonomy (NCBI): domain Bacteria; kingdom Pseudomonadati; phylum Pseudomonadota; class Gammaproteobacteria; order Pseudomonadales; family Pseudomonadaceae; genus Pseudomonas; species Pseudomonas sp. KCJK9000. The sequence continues at coordinate 12,884 of NZ_JBJJLN010000019.1, forward strand.
CTGCGCAGAACGTCCGGCCCCAGGGCCAGGAAACCTGCAAGGGCGAGCAGGTGCTGGCCAAAGGAACCCGGCTTGGGCCCATCGAGTTAGGGCTGGCGGCGAGCCTGGGCCACGAGCAGTTGCAGGTAGTGCGGCGGGTGCGAGTGGCGGTACTGTCCACTGGCGATGAACTGGTCGAGCCTGGCTTGCCGCTGGGCCCTGGCCAGATCTACAACAGTAACCGGCGCCTTCTGGTCAGTTGGTTGCAACGCCTGGGTTGCGAAGTGAAGGACATGGGTATCCTGCCCGATGACCTGGCGCGTACTCGTGCATGCCTGGCGGGCTTGGGTGATGTCGATCTCATCCTCTCCACCGGCGGGGGATCGGTAGGTGAGGCCGATTACCTGGGCGCCGCTCTGCGCGAAGCGGGCGAGCTGGCTTTGTGGAAATTGGCGATCAAGCCCGGCAAGCCACTGACCTTCGGGCATTACCGCGGTGTGCCGGTAATCGGCCTGCCCGGCAATCCTGCCTCGACCCTGGTTACCTTCGGTCTGCTGACACGGCCCTATTTGTTGCGCCGCCAAGGCGTTTGCGACGTTACGCCGCTGCGTTTCGATGTAGCTGCCGGGTTCCAATGGACCAAGGCCGGCACTCGCCGCGAGTACTTACGCGGGCGCATCGAAGGTGGTCAGGTGCATATCTACAAGAACCAGAGCTCCGGCGTGCTGCGCAGTGCTGCCTGGGCCGATGGATTGGTGGAGGTGCGCGAGGGCACGACCCCCAAGCCCGGTGACAGCGTGTCGTTCATACCCCTGAGTGAGCTACTCGGCTGAGCCTTCGAGCAAGCCGCACCGGCCCTGTGGAGCGTTGGCCGTTGCGGCTTGGGTAAGGCGCATGTGCACGGTTGCAAGCTGCTGGGCGACCACGCCCCAGTCATGCCGAGTACGCGCGAACTGGCGGCCCGCTTCACTCATCTGACGCATGCGCCAAGGTTGGTTGAGTAGCTGCGTGATCATCAGCGCCAATTGGTCGCCATCATCACTGCCCAGGTAGTGCTCACCGTTGTTGGCGGCCAGGCCCGATATCCCTTTCTCGGTGCTGATCACCGGCAGCCCAGCGGCCATGGCTTCGAGGATCTTCACCTTGGCGCCACCGGCATAGCACAGGGGTGCCAAGAACATTGCGCAGCGGCTTTGCAGATCGCGAAGGTCGGGGCGGTAGCCCACCCACTCGATACGTGGGTCATTCCAGCGCAACTTCCAGCTGGCCGGCAAGGCATGCCCGGCGATAGCCAACCGTACCGCTGGGTTGCCCTGCCAGACTTGGGGCATGATTTCTTCCAAGGCCCACTCGATGGCCTCGAAATTGGCAGCGCACTCGAAATTGCCAACGAACAGCAGGCGCTGGCTGTGCAGGGCAGGCAGAACGCTCTGGTAGTAATCGCAATCGACGCCATTGACCACCACATTGACCGGGCGGCCGCTGATCTGGCTGATCAGTTCGGCATCATGCGGGCTTACAGCGACCACCTCGGTGGGTTGGCGTAGCACGCGCTGCTCCCAGCGCCGGTAGCGCCATCGGTCGAAGGCATTGAGCGGGCGAAGCCACACGGGCAGGCGGTCATGACTAGCAGCACCGGTCACCGATTCGAGGTTGTGTTCACTGAGCATGTAGGGCAGCCCGCGGGCCTGCAGTGCTTTTTCAAAAGGCTGGAAACCGTAGCTGTGTTCGATCTGGATGACATCCCATGGCTCTTCTAACAACTGTTCGAACTGGTGCCGCAAGCTGGGCGCCAAGCCATTGATGATGGCGCGCATCGGGTAGTCGATGATGGGTGATGCAAACAGGTTGAGCGGGCTGTGCAGCGGGCGTCTGGGTAGCACGATCAGGCGTTCGAGCAAGGGCTCGAGGGCTTGGCGGGCAGCATCGCACAAGGGGATTTTCGATTGCACCAGCAAAGTGATCCGGTGGCCCTGCTGCGCGAGTGCGCGCAGCAGGTGGTATTGCCGGGTCTTGCTGCCACTGGTGGTGGGCCAGGGGAGGTAGGGCAGTGTCCAGAGAACGCGCATGACCCGGAAACCTCGCTGCAGGCTGCGGACGAAAAACGCGCCCGCCAGCCTTCAGCCGAGGGCTGCCGCCGGGACGCGTCCATAGATATCAGTAAAGCGCACGATGTCGTCTTCGCCCAGGTACTCGCCGCTTTGTACCTCGATCATCACCAGGTCGATGACGCCGGGGTTGGTCAGGCGGTGAGTGCGGCCAGGTTTGATGAAAGTCGACTCATTGGTGTCGAGCAAAAACTCCTCTTCACCATTGGTCACGCAGGCCATGCCGCTGACGATGATCCAGTGCTCGCTGCGATGATGGTGCATCTGCAGCGACAGCGATTCGCCAGGGCGTACCATGATCCGCTTGATCTTGAAGCGCGGGCCCTCTTCTAGCACGGTGTACATGCCCCAAGGGCGCGTGACGGTGCGGTGCAGGCGGTAGGCTTCATGGCCCTGGTGCTTAAGCTGCTGCGCAATGACCTTGACCTCTTGACTGCGGGCAGCGTCGGCGATCAGCAATGCGTCGGGCGTATCGATCACGATAAGGTTATCCAGCCCCACCGCGCCGACCAGGCGCTTGGGCGAATCGATATAGCAGTTAGTGACTTGGTGCAGCACGGTTTCACCGTTGCAATGGTTGCCATCGTCATCGGTGTGACGCAGTCCGCGCACAGCTTCCCAACTGCCGATGTCGCTCCAACCCAGCTCGCACGGCACTACCGCAACCTTGGCGGAGCGCTCCATCAGCGCGTAGTCGATGGAGATGTCTTCTGCCAGGGCAAAGCTTGCTGGGTCCAGCTCAACCTGCAGCACCTTTTCGCCTTGCTTGGTCGCGCTCTGCCCCAGGCAGTCGGTCACACAGGCAAGCAGCTGCGGTGCGTGCGCCTGCAACTCGGCCAGAAGGGTGCCCACCTGCAGGCAGAACATACCGGCGTTCCACAGATGGCGGCCGCCTTCAAGGTAGCTAAGGGCAGTTGCAGCGTCAGGTTTCTCTACGAAGCAGTTCACCTGATACCCATGGTCGCCGACGGCTTGGCCCCGCTCGATGTAGCCAAAGCCAGTTTCAGCGCGGCTGGGTACTAGGCCGAACGTCGCCAGCCAGCCCTTTTCGGCCAGTTGCCGCGCCTGCTCCACGGCAGTGGCGAAGGCCTCGGCGTGCTCAATGACGTGGTCGGCAGGCATCACCAGCAACACGCTGTCGTTTCCGTAATGGCTTGCGCAGTGCAGCGCGGCGGCAGCGATGGCCGGGGCGGTGTTGCGACCGTTGGTTTCCAGCAGGTAGTCCAGGCCGAGTTTGTCGGGGTTCACCTGGCGATACTCGTCCTGGGTGCGGAAAAACACTTCGCGGTTGGTCACCGTTAGCACCCGTTCCACGCCGGGTAGCGCGGCTGCGCGGGCAAAGGTTTTTTGCAGCAGGCTTTGGCCGTCGGGCAATCGCATGAAGGGTTTAGGCATGGCTTCGCGAGAAACCGGCCACAAGCGGGTGCCGGCACCGCCGGCAATGATGCAGGGGATCAGAACGCTCATTTCACAGCCTCGACGCTTGGCGCTGGGTATAGCGCGGTTAAGGGGAACTTCGCGACCTGTCACGGTTTTGGCGGAAAAGTCAAAAAAACGACTTTTCGCAGTAGCTTCTTCCATGATGGCCAAATTTTTGTCGATCATGCTCTCCTTAACAAAACGTTTCAACGGTATTTATGTGAATCTGGCGATTTTTTGATCGGCCTTGAGGGCAGCCGCGCACTCGAATGCCTGATTTGGCATGGCAGTGCAGTATTTCGCTGTTGTTTGTGGTCGAGATCTGCACGCAATAGCCCCAATGGAGAAGCGTGATGACACAGCGCAAAGCGATGTTAATCCTGCATGGCAAGCAAGCCATGAATGAAGCAGTGCGCGAGGCGGTCATCGCTATGCGAGAGCGAGGCTGGACGCTGGATGTACGCGTCACCTGGGAGGGCGGCGATGCCAAGCGGCTGGTGGGCGAAGCCCTGGCGGCAGGCTACTGCCAGGTGATCGCCGGAGGCGGTGATGGCACGCTGCGCGATGTGGCCGAGGCCATGGGCCAGGCGCGTACTCAGGCCAGCCTGGCCTTGCTGCCGCTGGGAACGGCCAACGACTTCGCCAAGGCCGCTGGCATTTCCATGGAACCTGCCCATGCGCTGGCGCTGCTGGACCTGCCGCCGCGTCCCATCGACCTGGGGCAGGTCGGCGACCAGCTATTCCTCAACATGGCCACAGGCGGTTTCGGCAGCCAAGTCACCGCAAGCACCTCCGAAGACCTGAAGAAAATGCTCGGCGCCGCCGCCTATCTGTTCACTGGGCTATCGCGCTTCAGCGAACTGCAGGCTGCATCGGTTCAAGTATCGGGCCCAGGTTTCGATTGGCAGGGTGATCTTCTGGCGCTGGGAATCGGTAATGGTCGCCAGGCCGGTGGCGGGCAGGTGCTGTGCCCTGAGGCGCAAGTGAATGACGGCTTGCTCGATATTGCCATTCTGCCGGCGCCCCAGGAAATGGTCGGTGCGCTGCGCGATCTACTGGCCGGTGACGGGCTGTTCGTGCGGGCACGTTTGCCTTGGGTAGAAATTACCTGCTCCCAAGGGCTGGATATCAACCTCGATGGTGAACCCCTCAAAGCCGACAGCCTTCGTTTTACCGCAGTACCGTCAGCGTTGAACGTGCATCTGCCGCCCAATTCGCCGCTGCTCAGTCGTCCAGACTGATGATCTTTTCGCGTACGGCAAACAGCACAAGACCCGCCACGTCATAGATGTGCAGGCGCTTCATGATCTGCGAGCGGTGGGTTTCCACGGTTTTGATCGACAGCGCCAGCCCCGCGGCGATCTCGCGGGTCGACTTACCTCGCACGATCAGGCGCAGGATCTCCAGCTGCCGCGCTGTAAGGTTATGGCGATCCACCGCTGCCGGCTTACCGTGCTGGGCACGCATCAGCGCTTGATCGATCACGGTATGGGCAATGGCTGGGCTTAGATAGCGCTCGCCACTGCTCAGGGCCGTCAGGGCCTGTTCGAGCTCGGTTGCCGTCGCATCTTTGAGTAGATAGCCATGGGCGCCGCTTTCCAGTGCTCGCATGATCAAGTCAGGATCGGTATGCATTGACAGGATCAGCACGGTACAGGTGTTGCCTGCTGCGCGCAGCTGGGTGAGGGCATCGAGGCCACTGGTCGAGCGCATGGAAATGTCCAGCAGCACAACATCGGGGGAATGCTGGCGTACCATTTCGAGCAGCTGGCTACCGTCATCGGCCTCGCCGACCACCGTGTAGCCGGGAATATCGGAAACCAGGGCTCGGACCCCGGCACGGATCAGCGCATGGTCATCCACCAGCAGCAGTCTACAGGTCATGATGCAAGGTTATTCCTGGCGCGTTCATGGCTACGGGGGGGCCATGGGAACAGCACGTCGATGGTCGTCCCCTGGCCTAGCTGGCTGGTGATCGCCAGGCTTCCGTTGAGTGCGGTTGCCCGTTCCTGCATGCCAGCCATGCCACGTTGGCCGGCTTGGGCAGGGTCGTCAGCCGGCAAAAAGCCCTTGCCGTCATCCTGAATCGTCAGTGCAAGCCCTAGGGGGCTTCGTTGCAGGCGGATGATCAGGTTACGCGCCCGCGCATGACGCAGCACGTTGGTGACCGCCTCCTGGGTGATGCGAAACGCTGCCATGGCAACGTCTTCGGCAATGCCACCCAAGCGTTGGTGGCACTCAAGGCTCCATTTCAAATCGGTGCTTTCCAGCGTGCGAAGCAAGTGAGCTCGCAGGCAGGCTTCCAGGCCAAGGCTGGCCAATTGACGTGGGTTGAGCAGCGCGGATACGTCGCGCACTTTGCCCAGGGTGTCCTTAAGGGTGGCGTGCAGGCTGATGCAGTGGACTTCCAAGTCGCTCGGAACGCGGCGTTGCAGCCATTGCAGTTGCATCTTGGCGGCCGTCAACAGTTGGCCTATGTCGTCATGCAGTTCGCGGCTCAGGTGCTGGCGCTCGTCTTCCTGCACCTTGAGCATGCGCTCTGCCAGCTCGGCCGGGCGCAGGCTGATCGATTTCGCCACATGGCCCAAGTGCCAGCATACGCCAAGCGTGGCCAGCAGTTGCAGTAGCAATAGGCTGGGCGGCAGATCTTGCCCTGCAGCGAAGATTGCCAGATTTGCAAGGAGAGACACCACGCACAGTGAGGCCGTCGCCCAGTGCAGCAAAGTGGCCGGTGAGCGTCGGCGCAACAACATCTTCAAGCGTGGGAACATAGAGTCGAGAAGCCACTTAGTCTTGCGGATGGGAACCGAGCACAGGTCGTTGCACGAACGTTGGCATTGAGCTTGCTACAACTCGCGAACGCGGCTCGAAACGACGATTGGATGGCCGTTAATTGTTTGCGCGCATCTTAACACTTCGGATCGACACCTAGTTGCTCTGCCGCGCCGCTCAGTGGCGGTTACCGTCTTTTTTGCCTGTTGGCCCGGCTGGCACCGTGCCGTATTTATGCACGCAGTCGGGACCCTTCTCGGTGCCAGGCGCACACGTTTGCGAGAATGGCTGATCAAGTACTACCGCCAGTTTGTTCAGCAGCGCCACCTGTTCGCAGGTGTCCAAAGACAGGCTCCCTGTTTGCAGATCGATCAATTCCAGTTGCCAGGCCAGCAAGGTCAGGCAGGCATTGAGTGTGCGCAAGGCGAGGGGGCTCAGGCACTGGTGTTCACAGGCCGGCGCCAGTAATTGATGGAGAGCGCTCGCGTAATGGGCGACTTCAAGCAACCCCAGAGTGCCGGCGCGTCGGGCCAGGGTCTGGAGGGCACGGTTCAGGCACAGGCAGGCATCTGGATCATTGGCGATCAGTTCCAGATGCTGCAGGCATTCCTGTGACTGGGTCAGCAGGACTTGAGCATCCAGCAGGAAGTCCTGCAGGGTGTCGATATTAGAGCTGCTGTCCATCATTGCACTCCGGCGCGGTGGGCTGGAGCAGGGGATGGCGACACCTTGTCGAACGCGGGCAATAGCCTGACTCCATTCATGCAGTGAGAATGGCGTCACATTAATGGCTAAAGGATATCGCGAACATCAGGTTGCACCTGATTGCCCCTAGGGGTTTCCCTGAGGACCCATAGGGTGCGAACTAACAAGGTGTATCGCAGTAAAGCATGATGTTAATGTGATATCAATGAGTCCAGTGGGCTTTTTCTAAGGGGTAAAGAAGCCCGGTAGTGTGCCGATATAAAGCGGATCACTTCATATTTTTCCGCTACAACCCTGGGGGCTTCCGATGGCTGGTATTCTCGACACGGTCGATCAACGCACACAACTGGTGGGTGAGAACCGGCTGGAAATCCTGATGTTTCGCCTGGCCGGCCGCCAGTTGTTCGCAATCAACGTCTTCAAGGTTCAGGAAGTGCTGCAACTGCCCAAACTGACCCTGATGCCGCAGCGCCATGCGTTCGTCTGCGGCGTAGTCAACTTGCGTGGGCAGACCCTGCCGGTGATCGACCTGTCCCAGGCCATCGGTATGCGCCCGATAGAACCGGGGCCGGATAGCACCATCATCGTCACCGAGTACAACCGCTCGGTACAGGCGTTTCTGGTGGGCGGAGTCGATCGGATCGTCAACATGAACTGGGAAGCCATCATGCCTCCGCCTTCCAGCGCTGGTCGCCAGCACTATTTGACCGCCATTACCAAAGTGGACGACAAGCTGGTGGAAGTCATCGACGTTGAGAAGGTGCTGGCCGAAATTGTGCCGTACAACGCCAGGGTTTCTGGCGACAAACTCGCCGATCCGATATTGGCCCGCGCGCGGGGCCGTGAAGTGCTGCTGGTGGATGACTCCAGCGTGGCCTTGGCGCAGTTGCGCGATACCTTGTCACAACTGGGGATGAAGCTGCCCAGTGACGGATTGAAAGCCTTGCGCATGCTCAAAGGTTGGGCCGATGCGGGGGAAAACATCTGTGAAAAGCTGCTGATGGTCTTCACCGATGCGGAGATGCCCGAGATGGATGGTTACCGGTTGACCACGGAAATCCGTAACGATGCACGCTTGCGTGGGCTTTATGTGGTGCTGCATACCTCGTTGTCGGGCAGCTTCAACGAGTCGATGGTGAAGAAGGTGGGTTGCGACAACTTCCTCTCCAAATTCCAGCCCGATCGTCTTGTGGATGTGGTGAAGCAGCGCCTGCTGCTCGATGCCAGCAACGGGTGATCCGGCGGCCTGCCAGGTATAAGCTTGGTGTTTGACCTGAAATGAGGCCGGCAGGGATGTTTCTCAGTGAGTTGTACAGGTACCCGGTGAAGTCTGGGCAGGCGCAATGCTTGCAGGGCTCGCCGGTAGGGCTGCTCGGGTTGCAAGGCGATCGGCGGTGGATGGTGGTCGAGCAGGAGAATGGACGCTTTCTCACCCAGCGCGCCTGGCCGCAGTTGGGGCAATTGAAAGCTTGCGAAAGCGACAGCGGCGAGTTGCTGCTGGAATTGCCGGGGCAGGGTTCTATGCGGGTGGCGGTGCCTGACGCTGATGAGGCGTTACGTGGTGTGACCGTATGGCGTGACACCCTGCGCGTTCCCGACGCCGGGGATGAGGTGGCCGGCTGGTTGTCGCAATGGCTTGGTAAAGCGGTGCGCCTGGTTCATTGCCCTGAGCAGCGAGCACGCTACCTGCCCAGCGGCTATGGCCTGAACAGTGACCGCGCGGCGTTCCCTGATGGCTTCCCCTTACTGCTGATCGGCCAGAGTTCGCTGGATGAGTTGAACCACCGAATCGGTCGCCCCATGGAGATGCTGCGCTTTCGGCCGAATCTGGTGGTGAAGGGGGCGCAGCCGTTCGCCGAAGACGGCTGGAAGCGGATTCGCATCGGCACTCTGGTGTTTCGTGTACTCAAGCCAAGTGTGCGCTGCATCTTCACCACCCTGGACCCCGCCACCGGCGAGCGCAGCCTGGACCGCGAGCCATTGACCACCCTCAAGACATTCCGCGAGCGCGATGGGGATATTCTGTTCGGGCAAAACCTGGCCGCCGATGGCGCAGGTTGGCTTGAGGTGGGCATGCAGGTCGAAGTGCTGGAGTAATCCAGGCAGGCCTCTTCGCGGCTATGCCACAGGTGCCACACGGGCCGTATGGCCCGTGGTTGCTGTAACAGCGAGCTTACCTGCGAAGCCTTCGGCGCTGGTTCAGCGCATGTCACATGTCATCGAAGTAGCGCTCATGCCAGTCCACCAGGGGCTGGGGCACATTCAGCTTCTGCCCATAGATCACCGAATAGGACAGCACGTTTTGTACGTACTGGCGTGTTTCGTCGAACGGGATCGACTCGACCCATACGTCGAAGCTCAGATGCTTGGCGCCTTTGAGCCACTGCCTGACACGGCCGGGGCCGGCGTTGTAGGCGGCGGAGGCCAGCACTCGGTTGCCATTGAACTGCCCGTGCACTTGGCTCAGGTAGGCAGCGCCGACCTGAATGTTCTTCTCCGGGTTGAACATCTGCTGCGGTGAAGCCAGCGGGATGCTGAACTTGCGTGCCGTTTCTTTGGCGGTGGCCGGCATTACCTGCATCAAGCCGCTGGCACCGACGCTTGAGCGGGCGTCCTCCATGAACGCGCTCTCCTGGCGGGTGATGGCGAACACCCAGCTGGAGTGCAGGCCACGGACCTTGGCTTCGCGGACCAAGGTGTCGCGATACGCCATCGGGAAGCGAATATCTAGATCGTCCCAATACTGCGCCTGGCTGATGGTACGAATGGCGGGGAAGTACCAGCGCATGTCGTAGGCCAGGCGTGCCTGAGCGACCATTTCATCGCGGCTGAAGTGGCGGCTGGCATGGTACCACTCGCGGCGGCCTTCGACGATCTGGCCACGGGCGTGAAACTCCATGGCACGGCGAATGCCTGGCGCATTGCGTACTTTGTTCATCAGCTGCGGGCTCAGCACCAAGGGCCGGTTGTTCAACTGATACGGAGTTTTTGCCCGATCCGCCGCCAGGAACCCGTAGAAGTCGCGCTCACGGGCAACGTTCTTATACAGCAGTGGGATCTGTGGGTTGCTCGGCTGGGCTAGCTCCAAACTGCGAGCTTGCCAGTACTTCCAGCGGCTGCTGGCGGCCAGGTCCTGCGGCAGACGCTTGGTGAGTTCGTAGGCGTCTTCCCAGCGGCCCAGGCGCAGCAGCAGGCGTAAACGCCATTCACTGACCGTGTTGTCGCGCAGCTCGGGGTCGTAGCGGGTCATCAGGTCCAAGGCGCGAGGGTCGTAACGGCGGGCAAGGGTCAGGCCTATTTCGCGGGCGATGGCGACCTTCTCGTCACGGGAGAAATGCATGCGCTGGGCATAGTCGTCGAGCATGCTCATGGCACGATCCGGGTCTTGCCGGGCCAAGCGACGCAGGCCAAGGCTGACCACATCCGCCATGGCTTCGTTGGCCGGGGTGAAACGCGAGGGTTGGTTCAGCAGTTCAGGTTTTTGCGCCACATCGATCAGCAAACGGCCTTGCGCTGCCAGTGTGGTCAGGCCCTGTACCAGGCTGTTGGCCAGCGCATAGTTACGTGCCTGTGCTGCAAGCTTCGCGCGGTTCCAGCGTTTGGCTTCGGTGAGCTGACCTTCTGCTGCCCACATGCCGAACAAAGTATCGCAGGCCGCTGGTTGCGACTTGCCCACATTCCACAGTTTTTCGGCGCTGGCAAAACCCTCGGCACGCTGCCCGTGGCTCAACTGATATTGCCCGTTGAGGCAGTCGAGTTCGGTGAAGTTGAGCTTGGGGTCATAATACTTGGCAAAGGTATTCCACTCGCCACGTTCGGCGAGCCACCGCAACCAGCGCAGTTTCATCCAGTTTGCCTGGGGCAGGTCACCGTGCTGGGCCAGGAAACCCTCGATTTCCTCGTTGCTGGCGGTCTTCAGGCGTGCGGTCAGTTCGTCATAGGCAAGGTAAGGCGTCAGTGGATAGTCGCTCAATGCCTGGCTGTAGCGCAGGTAAGGGCCCTTGTCGCCCTTGGCCAGCGCACGCTTGGCTTCGTCGTAGTACTGACGTTGCAGGGAAAGGTCGGTGGCCTGTGCCGCGCTGGCAGTGGCGGCGGTGAGTAGCAGGCAGGAAGCAATCTGAAACAGGCGGCTGCGCATGATACGTCCGGGCAGTTGAACCATGGGGAAGTGACGGCGATGCCAGCACTGATGAAGTCAATTGCCTTAGCTTAGCCGTTTGCCGGCGCCGGGTGATAGCGCTGTGCTTGTAACCGGGCATTAACGCCGACCGGGCGTCGCCCAGGCCGCTGCGCCGGTCAACTTTATGCTTGAAGGGGGCAATTCAGTTAGAATGCGCGCCCGCTTTCTGGAGACAAACATGACCCTGCTCAAATTCAGCGATGTGTCCCTCGCATTCGGCGCGATGCCGCTGCTGGACAAAGTGTCCTGGCAGATCGCCCGTGGCGAGCGGGTGTGCATCATCGGCCGTAACGGTACTGGCAAGTCGAGCATGCTGCGCCTGGTAAAGGGCGAGCAGAAGGGCGACGACGGCGAAATCTGGCGTGCCCCTGGCTTGAAGATTGGTGAGCTTCCCCAGGAACTGCCGGTGGCCGATGAGCGCACGGTGTTCGACGTGGTCGCCGCTGGCCTGGATGGCGTTGGCGAGTTGCTCGCGCAGTTCCATCATCTGAGCCAGAACATCCAGGGCGATGAGGATCTGGAAAAACTCATGCACGTCCAGCACGAGCTCGAGGCCCGCGATGGCTGGCGCCTTCAGCAAGTGGTGGAAAGCACCCTCAGCCGTCTTCAGCTGCCTGCCGACAAGACTTTGGCCGAACTCTCAGGTGGCTGGCGTCGCCGTGTGCTGCTGGCCCAGGCTTTGGTCTCCGAACCTGACCTGCTGCTGCTCGACGAGCCCACCAACCACCTGGACATCGGTGCCATTGCCTGGCTTGAAGAGGCTCTGCGCGGCTTCAACGGAGCTGTGCTGTTCATCACCCACGACCGCTCCTTCCTGCAGAACCTGGCCACTCGCATCCTCGAACTGGACCGTGGCGGGCTGATCGACTGGAATGGCGACTACGCCAGCTTCCTGGTGCACAAGGAAGCCGCCCTAGCCGCGGAGGAGACTGCCAACGCGCTGTTCGACAAGCGCCTGGCCCAGGAAGAGGTATGGATTCGCCAGGGCATCAAGGCCCGCCGCACCCGTAACGAGGGCCGTGTGCGTGCACTCAAGGCACTGCGCGTGGAGCGTAGTGAGCGCCGCGAGCGTCAAGGCCGGGCGAATATCCAGATAGAGGCGGCGGACAAATCCGGCAAGCAGGTCATGGTGCTGGAGAATGTCAGCTTCCATCACCCCGAGGGCCCGCTGCTGGTCAAGGACTTCTCCATGGTCTTGCAGCGTCAGGACCGCATCGGCTTGCTGGGCGCCAACGGTACGGGCAAGACCACGTTGCTGAAGATGATGCTCGGCGACCTGGAGCCAACGGCGGGCAAAGTCGAGCGTGGTACCAAGCTTGAGGTCGCGTACTTCGATCAGATGCGTCACCAGCTCGATCTGGAAAAGACCGTGATCGACAACCTCGCCGAAGGCCGCGACTTCATCGAGATCGATGGTCAGAACCGCCATGTGCTGAGCTACCTGGGCGATTTCCTGTTCAGCCCGCAGCGTGCGCGCACGCCGGTCAAGGCGCTGTCTGGCGGCGAACGTGCGCGGTTGCTGCTGGCAAAGCTGTTCAGCAAACCGGCCAACCTGCTGGTGCTCGACGAACCGACCAACGACCTTGATGTGGAAACCCTCGAGTTGCTCGAAGAGGTGCTGTGCAATTACAAGGGCACCGTGCTGATGGTCAGCCACGACCGGGCCTTCCTCGATAACGTGGTCACCAGCACTTTGGTATTCGAAGGTGAGGGCAAGGTACGCGAGTACGTCGGTGGCTATGAGGACTGGATCCGTCAGGGTGGCTCGGCGAAGCTGCTCGGCGTGACCGAGAGCAAGGGTGGCAAGTCAGAGCTCAACAGTGCGGTGGTGGAGAAGCCCGCGGCAGCCGCGACGCCTGCACCTGCAGCGCCAGTGGCGGATGCCTCGAAGAAGAAGCTCAGCTACAAGCTGCAACGGGAGCTGGAAATGCTGCCGGGGCAGATCGATGAAGTCGAGCAGCGCATGGCCCAGGCCCAGGCAGAAGTGAATGCCCCAGGCTTCTATCAACGGCCGATTGCCGAGACATCGGCGGTGCTGGCCAAGATCGAGGGGCTGCAAGCTGAGCTGGATACGCTGGTGGAGCGGTGGGCCGAGCTGGAAGGCTGAGACTGGTATAGCCGTTGGTAGGTAGATCCGCTTCTACAGTAGCTGCGCAGGTCCTGGGACTGGTGCAGCTACTGTAGGGGCGGGTTTACCCGCGAAGAGGTCGATGCGCGCTACATCATTCTTTTTTCAGCAAACGCACCGCCAGCACATCGCACGGTGCGCCGTGAAGCACGTCATTGGCTGTGGAGCCCAGCAGCAGTGCCAAACCATGCCGCCCATGGCTGCCCACCACGATCAGGTCGCAGTTCTGCTCCTTGGCCAATTGATGGATCTCTTGGCGCGGCTGGCCATACGTCAAGTGAGAGTCGCCGCGGTGGATATCGGGGTATTTGTTGAACAAGCGGTCCATGCGCTCCTTGGCCTGGTCGAATTGCTGCTGCTGCAGTTGCGACAGGTCCATGGGCACATCACCACCAAAAGCCATGGCCATCGGTTCGACGATATGTACCAGCGAGACCTTGGCATTGGAGGGTGCCGCCAACGCCATGGCACGTTTGATCACCGGGTCGCACTCTTCGGTAAGGTCGACGGCGACCAGAAGATGTTCGTAGGACATGAGCTGCACTCCTGACAATCGCGATAGTAGGAAGTATGGTCGCTTTCCTGCAGGTCATCCGTGAAACTGAGTAACCCGCTCATTTGCAACGCTTTATGGAAACTACTGATATGACGGTATGGCTGGTGGTGTCAATCCTTGCGCTGATTCTGAGCCCGCTTTCCTGGTTGCGGTTGTCGCGCAAACAAGGGCAGCAGATGACCCTGCGCCTGGCTGCGCGGCGCATGGGCCTGGCCATGCAGCTGGCACCGACACAGTGGCCCCATTGGCTCGAAAAAGAGCCACCTAGCCCTTGTCCGCAGTACCACCGTGCCCGCCGTAGGGGGCACGAAGACTGCTGGTGTTACTGGCAGGTCAGCCCCGGTATCTGGTGGAACCAATGGAAAGAAGTCTGTGAAGACCCACGGCTGGGCGCGGTTTTCGCGCGCTTGCCGGCAACGGTCTACAAAGTGGAGGCCGATAAACGCATGATCGCCCTGTACTGGAGCGAGCGTGGTGATGAATCTGTATTGCAGGATATTGCCTACGCCTTCGACGCCCTGGCCTGACACCCATAACGACAAAGCGGCAACCCGGTAGCTACCAGGTTGCCGCTTTGTCGTTTCTGCAGTGCAGAAAAGGCCAGGCAGGCCGGGAATTTCATCGATGCATAGGCAGTGTAGTCATTTCCTGCCGGCGTGCACGGGAAAGTTGCAGCGCTCGGCACCGCGTTTGGGTCAATCGTCGCCATGAATGGTCTGCGATCACTGTCATCATGCTTATGCCCTGGCGCTGCACAATGGCTGGAAAGTCGGGTTGATCGGCTTTTCGTGAGCATTTGACAACGCTCGGCATTTCGGAGAATGTAGGCGCACCCAAATCAAACGGGCGTATGAAATGAGCGTTTGTATGTCACGCCGCTCATACGAATCCCGACTATCGCGCCGACGGGTGTGTGCCTGGGCGAGGGCGGCAACGCCGGCTTCTCTCAGCGATCGGTGTGTACAGTTCAGCTTCCATATCGTGGAGATCAGTTGATGATTTACGAAGGTAAAGCCATCACGGTTAAGGCTCTTGAAAGCGGCATCGTCGAATTGAAATTCGACCTCAAGGGTGAGTCCGTCAACAAGTTCAATCGCCTGACCCTGGACGAATTGCGCCAGGCTGTCGATGCCATCAAGGCCGACGCCTCGGTGACAGGTGTGATCGTCAGCAGCGGTAAGGACGTGTTCATCGTCGGCGCCGATATCACCGAATTCGTCGACAACTTCAAGCTGCCCGAGGCCGAACTGGTTGCCGGCAACTTGGAAGCCAATCGCATCTTCAACGCCTTCGAAGACCTCGAGGTGCCCACTGTGGCGGCCATCAACGGTATCGCCCTGGGCGGCGGCCTGGAGATGTGCCTGGCGGCCGACTACCGAGTGATGTCCACCACTGCCAAGATTGGCCTGCCTGAAGTCAAGTTGGGCATCTACCCAGGCTTTGGCGGCACCGTGCGCCTGCCGCGCCTGATCGGTTCCGACAATGCCATCGAGTGGATCGCCGCTGGTAAGGAAAACCGTGCCGAAGACGCCCTGAAAGTTGGCGCGGTGGATGCAGTCGTCGCCCCTGAACTGTTGCAGGCCGGCGCCCTGGACCTGATCAAGCGCGCCATCAGTGGCGAGCTGGACTACAAAGCCAAGCGCCAACCCAAGCTGGAAAAACTCAAGCTCAACGCCATCGAGCAGATGATGGCCTTCGAAACCGCCAAGGGCTTCGTCGCCGGCCAGGCAGGCCCGAACTACCCGGCACCGGTCGAGGCGATCAAGAGCATTCAAAAAGCTGCCAACTACGGCCGCGACAAGGCGCTGGAAGTCGAAGCCGCGGGCTTCGCCAAGCTGGCCAAGACTTCGGTCGCCGAAAGCCTCATCGGTCTGTTCCTCAACGATCAAGAGCTCAAGCGCAAGGCTAAAGCCCACGACGAAATCGCCCGTGATGTGAAGCAGGCGGCGGTACTGGGCGCTGGCATCATGGGCGGTGGCATCGCCTACCAGTCGGCGGTCAAAGGCACGCCGATCTTGATGAAGGACATCCGCGAGGAGGCCATCCAGCTGGGCCTTAACGAGGCATCCAAGCTGCTCGGCAATCGCGTCGAGAAAGGCCGCCTGACGCCGGCCAAGATGGCCGAGGCGCTCAATGCCATTCGCCCGACCCTGTCGTACGGTGATTTCGCCAACGTCGACATCGTCGTCGAGGCCGTGGTCGAGAACCCTAAAGTCAAACAGGCCGTGCTGGCCGAAGTGGAAGGCCAGGTCAAGGAAGATGCGATCCTCGCCTCCAATACTTCGACCATTTCCATCAACCTGCTGGCCAAGGCGCTCAAACGTCCAGAAAACTTCGTTGGCATGCACTTCTTCAACCCCGTGCACATGATGCCGCTGGTGGAAGTGATTCGTGGCGAGAAGTCCAGTGAAGTGGCGGTTGCCACCACCGTGGCCTATGCCAAGAAGATGGGCAAGAACCCGATCGTGGTCAACGACTGCCCGGGCTTTTTGGTCAACCGAGTGCTGTTCCCGTACTTCGGCGGCTTCGCCAAACTGGTCAGCGCGGGCGTCGACTTCGTGCGCATCGATAAGGTCATGGAAAAGTTCGGCTGGCCGATGGGCCCGGCCTATCTGATGGACGTAGTCGGTATCGACACCGGCCACCACGGCCGTGACGTCATGGCCGAAGGTTTCCCAGACCGCATGAAGGACGAGCGCCGCTCGGCTGTCGATGCCCTCTACGAAGCCAACCGTCTTGGCCAGAAGAACGGCAAAGGCTTCTACGCCTACGAAACTGACAAGCGTGGCAAGCCTAAGAAAGTCGTCGATGCCAGCGTGCAGGAGGTACTCGCACCGATCGTCTTCGAACAGCGTGAAGTGAGCGACGAAGACATCATCAACTGGATGATGGTGCCGCTGTGCCTGGAAACCGTGCGCTGCCTGGAAGACGGTATTGTCGAAACCGCTGCCGAAGCCGACATGGGCTTGGTCTACGGGATTGGCTTCCCTCCGTTCCGGGGTGGTGCGCTGCGCTACATCGACTCGATCGGTGTGGCTGAATTCGTTGCCCTGGCCGACCAGTACGCCGACCTGGGGCCGCTGTACCACCCGACCGCGAAGCTGCGTGAAATGGCCAAGAACGGCCAGCGCTTCTTCAACTGAGTGGTCAACGAGCTAGAGCGAGAGATTTGATATGAGCCTGAATCCAAGAGACGTGGTGATTGTCGACTTCGGTCGCACCCCTATGGGCCGCTCCAAGGGTGGCATGCACCGCAACACCCGCGCCGAAGACATGTCTGCGCATTTGATCAGCAAGCTGCTGGAACGCAACGACAAGGTCGACCCGAAAGAGGTCGAAGATGTGATCTGGGGCTGTGTCAACCAGACCCTGGAGCAGGGCTGGAACATCGCCCGCATGGCGTCGCTGATGACCCAGATTCCCCACACCTCCGCCGCCCAGACCGTCAGCCGCCTGTGCGGCTCGTCGATGAGTGCGCTGCACACCGCTGCCCAGGCGATCATGACCGGCAATGGCGACGTTTTCGTCGTCGGCGGCGTCGAGCACATGGGGCACGTCAGCATGATGCATGGCGTTGACCCTAATCCACACCTGTCCCTGTATGCTGCCAAGGCCTCCGGGATGATGGGCCTGACCGCCGAGATGCTGGGCAAGATGCACGGCATCAGCCGTGAGCAGCAGGACCTGTTCGGCTTGCGTTCGCACCAACTGGCCCACAAGGCCACGGTCGAGGGCAAGTTCAAGGACGAAATCATCCCGATGCAGGGCTACGATGAGAACGGCTTCCTGAAGGTTTTCGATTACGATGAAACCATTCGCCCGGAAACCACTCTAGAAGGCTTGGCGTCGTTGAAACCGGCGTTCAACCCCAAAGGCGGCACCGTGACTGCCGGTACTTCGTCACAGATTACCGACGGCGCTTCGTGCATGATCGTCATGTCCGGCCAGCGCGCCATGGACCTGGGGATTCAGCCATTGGCGGTGATCCGCTCGATGGCGGTCGCCGGCGTTGACCCGGCAATCATGGGCTACGGCCCGGTTCCTTCAACCCAAAAAGCGCTCAAGCGCGCTGGCCTGACCATGGCCGATATCGACTTCATCGAGCTCAACGAAGCCTTTGCAGCACAGGCCTTGCCAGTACTCAAAGACTTGAAAGTGCTCGACAAGATGGATGAGAAGGTTAACCTGCACGGCGGCGCCATCGCTTTGGGCCACCCGTTCGGTTGCTCCGGTGCACGTATTTCCGGCACCCTGCTCAATGTGATGAAGCAGAACGGCGGCACACTGGGGGTCGCCACCATGTGCGTAGGCCTTGGCCAAGGTATCACCACTGTCTTCGAACGCGTCTGATCGCGTAGCTGGACAGCAGCCGGGGCCTTGTGCCCCGGTTTTTTGTTTTTCACAGAATTGGTTTCAAGAGGAAGGGCGGCATGCAGATCCAGCCAGGCGTATACCGGCATTACAAAGGGCCTGAGTACCGTGTCTTCAGTGTTGCACGGCACTCCGAAAACGAAGAGTGGATGGTCTTCTACCAATGCCTGTATGGTGATTACAGCTTCTGGGTAAGGCCGCTTGCGATGTTTGAGGAGTCCGTCGAGGTTGACGGCGAGCAGGTGCCGCGCTTTGCTTTGGTCAAGGCCGAAGTCGGGCTGCCAGAGCTGTCTGGCAAGTCGCAAGCGTGAACGACCGCGCTTGACCTCTCCCTGTTGCCACTATATATAGCGGTGCCGCGTCCGGCACCTGACGCGTTTTTCATCTTCAGATTCAGGAATACTCCGATCCATGGGCAAATCGCTGGTCATTGTGGAATCCCCGGCCAAGGCCAAGACCATCAACAAGTACCTGGGCAACCAGTACGTGGTGAAGTCGAGTATCGGCCATATCCGAGACCTCCCCACCAGCGGTTCGGCCAGCGCAAGCAAAGAGCCGGCCGCCAAGCGTGGCAAGGCTGCTGCGGGTGAGGCTCCGGCGCTGTCGCCGAAAGAAAAGGCGCGTCGCCAGTTGGTAGCGCGCATGGGTGTCGACCCTGACCACGGCTGGAAGGCCAAATACGAGATCCTTCCCGGCAAGGAGAAGGTGATCGAAGAGCTTCGCCGCTTGGCCAAGGATGCCGACACCATCTATCTCGCAACCGACTTGGACCGCGAAGGGGAAGCCATTGCCTGGCACCTGCGCGAAGCCATCGGTGGTGACGACACCCGTTACAAGCGCGTGGTGTTCAACGAAATTACCAAGAAGGCGATTCAGGATGCGTTCTCGCAGCCTGGCGAGCTGGACATCGATCGTGTCAACGCCCAACAGGCGCGGCGCTTCCTCGACCGTGTGGTGGGCTACATGGTCTCGCCCCTGCTGTGGGCGAAGATTGCCCGCGGCCTGTCAGCCGGCCGTGTGCAATCGGTGGCGGTGAAACTGGTGGTGGAGCGTGAGCGCGAGATTCGCGCGTTCGTCCCCGAAGAGTACTGGGAAGTGCATGCTGATCTGGGTACCGCCAAGAGCGCCAAGGTGCGTTTCGAAGTGGCCCGTGAGAATGGCGAGGCCTTCAAGCCGCTGAACGAAGCGCAAGCGATGGCCGCGCTGGAAAAACTCAAGGCTTCCAGCTACAGCGTGGTCAAGCGTGAAGACCGCCCCACCAGCAGTAAGCCGTCGGCTCCGTTCATCACCTCCACTTTGCAGCAGGCCGCGAGCAACCGCCTGGGCTTTGGCGTGAAGAAGACCATGATGATGGCCCAGCGTCTGTACGAGGCGGGCTACATCACTTACATGCGTACCGACTCGACAAACCTGTCGTCCGATGCCTTGGACATGGCGCGTAGTTACATCGAGCGCGAGTTCGGCAAGCAGTATCTGCCAGACGCACCCCTGGTGTATGGCAGCAAAGAAGGCGCCCAGGAAGCGCACGAGGCGATTCGCCCTTCCGACGTGAATACTCACCCGTCCAAGCTCAGCGGCATGGAGCGGGACGCCGAGCGTCTGTATGAGTTGATCTGGCGCCAGTTCCTTGCCTGCCAGATGCCGCCTGCGCAGTACCTGTCCACCAGCGTCACAGTGGCTGCAGGGGACTTCGAGCTGCGCGCCAAAGGCCGTATCCTCAAGTTCGACGGTTATACCCGTGTGCTGCCACAGCAAAGCAAGCCTGGCGAGGACGATGTGCTGCCAGAGATGGCCCAGGGTGAAGTGCTCAAACTGTTGCAGCTCGATCCGAGCCAGCACTTCACCAAGCCGCCAGCGCGCTTCACCGAAGCCAGCCTGGTCAAGGAAATGGAAAAACGTGGGATTGGACGCCCGTCTACCTATGCCGCGATCATCTCCACTATTCAGGACCGTGGTTACGTCACTCTGCACAATCGGCGCTTTTATTCCGAGAAGATGGGCGACATCGTGACCGAGCGCCTGTCGGAAAGCTTCTCCAACCTGATGGACTACGGCTTCACGGCCGACATGGAAGAGAACCTCGACGATGTGGCCCAGGGCGAGCGCGACTGGAAGAACGTACTGGATGAGTTCTACGGTGACTTCAGTAAGAAGCTGCTCAATGCCGAGTCTGCTGAGCATGGTATGCGTGCCAATCAGCCGACCATGACCAACATTCCGTGCAAGGAATGCGGTCGGCCGATGATGATACGCACAGCCTCTACCGGCGTGTTCCTTGGCTGTTCTGGTTATAGCCTGCCGCCCAAGGAGCGCTGCAAAGCCACCGTTAACCTGGTGCCCGGTGATGAAATTGCCGCGGACGATGAGGGTGAGTCGGAATCGCGCGTGCTATTGGGCAAGCACCGTTGCCCGATCTGCTCCACGGCCATGGATGCCTACCTGCTGGATGAGAAGCACAAGCTGCACATCTGCGGTAATAACCCAGATTGCCCAGGCTACGAGATCGAAGAGGGCAGCTACCGCATCAAGGGCTACGAGGGGCCGAGCCTGGAATGCGACAAGTGCGGCAGCGAAATGCAATTGAAAACTGGCCGCTTTGGCAAGTTCTTCGGGTGCACCAACCCTGCCTGCAAGAACACCCGCAAACTTCTGAAGAACGGTGAGGCTGCGCCGCCGAAGATGGACAAGGTGGACATGCCGGAGCTCAAGTGCGAGAAGGTAGACGATACCTACGTGCTGCGTGATGGTGCTTCAGGGCTGTTCCTGGCCGCCAGCCAGTTTCCGAAAAACCGTGAAACCCGTGCGCCGCTGGTGATGGAGATCGTGCCGCACAAGCACGAGATCGATCCTAAGTACCACTTCCTGTGCGATGCGCCACAGAAGGACCCAGATGGCCGTCCTGCGGTGATTCGCTACAGCCGCAAGACAAAAGAGCAATACGTGCAATCCGAAGTCGATGGCAAGCCGACAGGCTGGAAAGCGTTCTACGACGGCGGAGCTTGGAAGGTTGAAGACAAGCGCTGAAATTTCAGTGCGTGAATCAGGGCCGCTTTGCGGCCCTGATCATTTATGATGCATTGACCGGCCTTTTAGCCTTAGGGAGGTCATCCGAAATGGCCCAGGAACTCTACACCCGTACCAATCAGAAACTGTTCTTCGCAGGGCTGGCCCTTGAATCAATGGCCAAAGCTGAACAAAGCCACGCCATGAACGCTCAAGGCGTGGTTCAGGCCGAACGAGAGTCAGCATTGTTCCACCTATATGGCGCACTGCTGGGTCTGTGTCATGAAATCGGTGGGTTCTATCGCCTGCCGGTGGTGGCGTCGGTCGAGCAGGCGCTGGATGACGACGCATTGAACGCTATCGCCATCCCGGAAGTGGCCGAGATGCTGGAGCTGGTTCGCCAGCGAGAAACCTGGTTGGCGCAATTGTTGAGTGCTTATAGTGATTTGTTCCGACCACCGGTCGCCATCAAAGCACCGAAAACCGATGTCACCCAGCCGCTGATACAGGCCGTGAATCTCGACAAGGCTGAGCCTGCGGTGCTTTCCAGGGAGTTGCTGGAAAGCTGGCGCAACGATCTTAAAGGCTTGGTGAGACGTTTTCGCGACGCGTTGAGTGAGTGCTGATCACCGCAGTGGCTGTTACACTAGCAGCCTTTCGTGGAGAACTGCCCTATATGTCTACGTCGTTTCTGGAAATTGTCGAGTTGCCTGATGGCCGTATCGAGCTGCGTCGCGCCGAGGATGAAGGCTCCCTGGTAACCCTGGATTTTTCGGAAGACGCCAAGGCGTTTTTGCAGGGCCAACACGTCGAAGTCGCTAAAGCCATGTTGAGCGTTGGCGTACAGATGGCAGGTCGGCTAGTGGATGGCGAGTTGGAACGCGACGAAGGGCCGCGTGTACTGCACTGACCTTCTACTCGTATAGCGCTTCAGGCAAAAGCCTGAATGTCAGCCGAGGCGGACGTTCAGGCTTTTTGCGTTTCCAGTGCTGGCGGCACGCAGCAGTTGTTGGCGAGCAGTCGCATTGACGCAGCCGAGCCAGCTGACCACCGTGTGGCTATGGCCCAGGCGCAGGGCTTGGCAGGCCAATTGAAGCGCGCTTTGATTGCCGTTCGGTTGCAGCAGCAGAATGCGTTCGCGGTTCAACCCAGCATCCCGTAGCCAGGCCTGGGTGAGACTGGCGGGAGGAGCGATCAGCGTCAACCAGCGGGCTTCGGCCTCTTCGCTCAGTTCGCGTAACACCGGTGCCAGCAGGTTCTGGCAATGTTCGGGTGCGCCACGCAGGGTCAGTTCACTGAAAAGCTCAGGATGGCTGTGCTTGCGTGCCTGCTGACTGGCCTTTAGCCCTGGCAGGACTGGCTGGGCCAGGAACGCTTCGAACAGCGGAAGCTGGACTTGTTGATGTGCTTGAATGGACTGCTGCATGACGCCTCCTGGATCAGCGACGAATGACACCGACACTCAAACCCTCGATCACCAGTTCCTGTTCTTTCAGATCGACTTCGATGGGGGCGAACTCGGGGTTTTCAGCGATCAGCCAGACCTTGCTGCCTTCACGCTTGAAGCGCTTGACGGTCACCTCATCGCCGATACGAGCAACGACGATCTGGCCGTTGCGGGCCTCGCGACATGTGTGTACTGCCAGCAGGTCGCCGTCGAAAATGCCGACGTCCTTCATGCTCATGCCGTGCACACGCAATAAATAGTCGGCTCGAGGGTGGAAGAAGGCCGGGTTGATGTTGCAGGATTGCTCGATGTGCTGCTCGGCAAGGATTGGTGCGCCGGCAGCCACCCGGCCAATGATCGGCAAACCGTTCTCTTCGGCTTTGGCCTCGACGCCCGGGATGCGGATGCCGCGGGAAGCCCCAGGGGTCATCTCGATGGCGCCTTTGCGGGCGAGAGCTTTAAGATGCTCCTCGGCGGCATTGGGCGATTTGAAACCCAGCTCCTGAGCGATTTCCGCGCGGGTAGGGGGAAAGCCGTTTTCTTCGAGGCAGCGTTTGATGAAGGCCAGGATCTCGGCTTGGCGTGGCGTCAGTTTCAACATGGCGGGCGCTCTGTCTTTTTATACAGTGACTGGGATTATATACAGTACTGGATACGCTGCAAGCACAATGAATCCTAAATGGTGCAGCAAGGCGCTTGCAGCTCTTGGTCAAGCGCTTTTAAATGGCGACCGCCCAGTCACCGAGCCTTGACAGGAGCAGGGCTGAAACGTATGTTTCAAACACCTGTTTGTCTCTGTCTGGCGGAGTTGTGATGGCCCAATCTGAAACCGTGGAACGCATTCTCGATGCTGCCGAGCAGTTGTTCGCGGAAAGAGGCTTTGCGGAAACCTCATTGCGGCTGATCACCAGCAAGGCGGGGGTCAATCTGGCAGCGGTGAATTACCACTTCGGCTCGAAGAAGGCGCTGATCCAGGCGGTCTTCTCGCGTTTTCTCGGGCCGTTCTGCGCAAGCCTGGAGCGTGAACTGGAACGCCGTCAGGCAAAGCCCGAACAAAAGCCCAGCCTTGAAGAACTACTTGAAATGCTCGTGGAGCAGGCGCTGGTCGTGCAGCCTCGCAGCAACAACGATCTGTCGATTTTCATGCGTTTGCTGGGCCTGGCTTTCAGTCAGAGCCAAGGCCACTTGCGCCGCTATCTTGAAGATATGTACGGTAAGGTGTTCCGCCGCTACATGCTGTTGGTCAACGAAGCCGCGCCGCGCATTCCTCCGCTCGAGTTGTTCTGGCGTGTGCACTTCATGCTGGGCGCCGCGGCCTTCAGCATGTCCGGGATCAAGGCACTGCGCGCCATTGCCGAGACCGATTTCGGTATCAACACCTCCATAGAGCAGGTGATGCGCCTCATGGTGCCGTTCCTGGCTGCTGGCATGCGCGCCGACAGCGGAGTCACCGATAGCGCCATGGCCAGCGCTCAACTGCGCCCCCGTAGCAAAACCGGTAGCTCGACGGTCAAGGCCTAAGGGTGCGCGAGGCAGGGCGCTTGAGCTAAGCTAGCGCCCATGCCTGACCCCTTCGCTGCACGTACCCCATCGTCTGACAGTGCTTTTGCGGCTTTGCCCAAGGGCTGTATGCGTGCGCCTGACTGGTCCGGCCTTGCATCCTTTGCAAGGCGCGTCCAGTGTCTTTGTTCTCGTAATTAAGGATTGCCCATGACTGCCAGCCTGCAAGGCTCTCTAATGGTAGATATCGCCGGTAAGTGGCTGACTGCCGAGGACCGCATGCTCCTGCGCCAGCCGCAAGTGGCCGGCCTGATCATCTTCGCCCGCAACATCGACAGCCCTCGCCAAGTGCGCGAGCTTTGCGCTTCGATCCGCGCCATCCGCCCTGACCTGATACTTGCGGTCGATCAGGAAGGCGGGCGTGTACAGCGTCTGCGCCAGGGCTTCGTGCGCCTGCCTGCGATGCGCGCCATTGCTGATAATGCCAATGCCGAGTATTTGGCCGAGCAGTGCGGTTGGTTGATGGCGACCGAGGTGTTGGCTGTTGGTCTGGATTTAAGCTTCGCCCCAGTGCTGGACCTGGATCATCAGCGCAGCGCGGTGGTTGGCAGCCGTGCATTCGAGGGCGATCCGCTGCGTGCTACGCAGTTGGCTGGCGCATTCATCCGCGGCATGAATGCTGCGGGCATGGCAGCCTGTGGCAAGCATTTCCCTGGGCATGGTTGGGCTGAGGCCGATTCGCACGTGGCGATCCCGGTTGACGAGCGCAGCCTGGATCAATTGCGCCAAGCCGATCTGGTGCCATTCTCTCGGCTAAGCGGACAGTTGGCTGCTGTGATGCCTGCGCATGTCATCTATCCGCAGGTAGACAACCAGCCGGCAGGGTTCTCGCGGCGCTGGCTGCAGGGCATCCTGCGCGGCGAGCTGGGCTTTGAGGGGGTCATTTTCAGTGACGATCTGTCCATGGCTGGCGCGCACGTGGTGGGTGATGCTGCCAGCCGTATCGAGGCGGCTCTGAGCGCCGGTTGCGACATGGGCCTGGTGTGCAATGATCGGGCGGCGGCCGAGTTGGCACTGACCGCGGCGCAGCGTTTGAAGGTCAAGCCGTCGCCGCGCATTGCGCAGATGCGCGGGCGTGGTTTTGCCCGCACCGATTATCGCCAGCAGCCGCGTTGGCTTGAGGCGTTGGGTGCCTTGAGAGATGCGCAGCTGGTTGATTGATCGATGCTCAAAGCTGGCCTGCCCTAGCGGGGTCATCTGCCTAGGTCGGCAGGCGTTGTAGCGGGCCTAGCGGCCCCGCTTGCCGGGCAGGGGGGCAAAAAGTGCCTCGATTTCTTCATCGCCCAGACGCCAATGCCCCGCCTGGCCACCATCGAGCAGGCTCGCCGCTAGTGCGGCCTTTTCTTGCTGCAGCGCCTGGATCTTTTCTTCCACCGTGCCTCGGGTAATCAGCTTGAAGACGAACACCGGCTTGTCCTGACCGATACGGTAGGCGCGGTCAGTCGCCTGGTTCTCGCTGGCTGGGTTCCACCACGGGTCGAAGTGGATCACGGTGTCGGCCCTGGTAAGGTTCAGCCCCACTCCACCGGCCTTGAGGCTGATCAGGAACACCTCGCTTTCACCTTGCTGGAACTGCTGCACTGGAGTACGCCGGTCGCGGGTTTCGCCGGTAAGCAAGCTATAGCGGATTTTGCGCTTATCGAGTTCTTGCTCGATAAGCGCCAGCATGGAGGTGAACTGTGAGAACAGCAGCACCCGACGGCCCTCACTCAGAAGCTCATCGAGCATCTCCAGTAGCGCACCAAGTTTACCCTTGTCGGCTTGGTTGCCCTTGGTCTCGACACCTTTGACCAGCCGCAGGTCGCAGCATACCTGGCGCAGTTTGAGCAGAGCATCGAGGATCACGATCTGGCTGCGCGATGCGCCATTGCGCGCGATTTCGTCGCGGACTTTTTTGTCCATGGCAACGCGCACCGCTTCGTAAGTGTCGCGCTGGGCATCACTGAGATCGACCCAGTGCACCATCTCGGTCTTGGCTGGCAGCTCGGTGGCCACTTGCTCCTTGGTACGGCGCAGCAGGAAAGGCCGCACTCGGTTGGCCAAGTGCGCCAGGCGTTCGGTGTCGGCGTGGCGTTCGATTGGGTTACGGTAATCCTGGTTGAAGCGCTTCACGTCGCCCAGCCAGCCAGGCATCAGGAAGTTGAAGATCGACCACAGTTCGCCCAGGTTGTTTTCCATTGGTGTGCCGGTCAGGCACAAGCGCTGGTTGGCCTGCAGTTCACACACGGCCTGGGCGGCCTTGCTGGTACTGCTCTTGATGTTCTGCGCCTCGTCCAGCACGAGCACATGCCAGGCTTGCGCGCGCAGTTGCTCAAGGTCCCGAGGAACCAAGGCGTAGGTCGTCAATATCAGGTCGTACTCCTGCAGCTTGGCGAAATGCTTACTGCGGCCGGGGCCGTGCAGGGCTAGCACGCGAAGGTTTGGAGCAAAGCGCTTGGCTTCGTCCAGCCAGTTAGGCACCAGGCTGGTAGGCATCACCGCCAGTGCCGGGGCGTTCAAGCGCCCAGACTGTTTTTCCAGCAGCAGGTGGGCCAGAGTCTGCAGGGTCTTGCCCAGCCCCATGTCATCGCCAAGGATGCCGCCGGTGCCCATTTCACGTAGCGCCTGAAGCCAGTTCAGACCTTGCTGCTGGTAAGGGCGCAGGTTGGCCTTGAGCCCGCTCGGCACTTCGACCTGCAGGTCGCGGGCATCACGAAGGCGCCGACCGAGATCGCGTACGTGGGCGCCGCCCTCCCAGTGCAGGGGCAGGTGATCGATGTCGTTCAGGCGTGCGGCATCGGCACGGTCCAGGCGTAGGGTTGGGCCGACCGCGTCCTCGTGGAGATAAAGCTCACCCAAGGTGCCCATGACTGCCTTGATGCGGCCGTAGGGCAGCGCGACGCGTAACGCTGGGCTGTCCAGGCGCCCGCGGTTGAGGTCGATCAGCAGGTGTTCGTCGTCGCTGCGCCGCGCCAGCTCGCTAGGGCGCAACAGCTCAGGATTGTTTCGCAGCAATTGCAGCACGATCGGCAATAGGCTGTGGCGCTGGCCTTCGACCACGATCCCCAGCTCCAGGTCGAACCATTCGTGGCCAGGCGCTTCGTCGATACTGGCGTACCAGTCGTCCACCTCCTGCAGGTTGAAGGCGAAGTCCCGGTGTATATCGATCTCCCAGCCCGCCTCGCGTAGGCGTGGCAAACCATCGCGGGCGAAGCGCAGCCAGGCTTCGTCGTCGGGCAGTTGCAACATTTCACCCGCGCTGTCGGGTAAGGCCTTGCTCTGGCGGGTGGCAGGCTTGAAGCCAAGGTCACGCAGCACCTTGCGTATGGCCTGCTCGGCCTGGGGCTGGCGGCGGATGCGCTGGCTGGTGGCCGCGACCAGTCGAGCCAGTGGCTTGTCATCGTGGCCGGTGGCGCGCAACCCATCGTAGTCGAATGTCAGTGCGGCGCGGTGTTGCATCTGCCGTTGCATGCGGCCGGTCTTGGGCATGTAGGCGCTGAATTCCAGGCTGCCCAGCGTCAGGTGGGGCCGGGGTTGCAGGTCGTCGACCCATTGTTCGCTCAGTGTGGTCGGGGTGGGCAGTTGGTGGTTCAAGGCATTGAGCTTGTGGCTGAGTGGCACGACGAGGTGTTCCGGGATATCGGGAGCGATGGTCAGTTGCAGAGCGGTGTGCGGATCGAGATTGTGTTCGAGCCTGCCAACTTCGCCGTTGATGATGTCGAGGTAGTACAGCGGCACAAGCGCAATCACGCAGTTGAGCGGGGTTTCGCCGTGATACCAGACCCCTCGATAGTAACCATTTTCCAAGCGCACCCAGCGAAATTCAGCCGCCAGGGTGGTGCCTTCGCGCAGCAGTGGCATGTTATCGAGGCAGAGCAGCCGTTCGGTATCCAGCATGCGCTGGAACAGCTCGCCGCCCTCCTGGCCCTTGAGCGAGTAACCCCGCTCTTGGTTGCCATTCTGGTTGAGCGCCGAAAGCAAGCGCAGAATGCGCAGGTCTTCGCCCTTCACGAAACTTGGAGGGTTGTAAAGCAATTCGTAAAGTGACTGCACACGGCTAAAGCGCAGGCCTTGTTCTTCGCGTATGCCTTTACGCACCCGCACGGCGCAACCCGGCTCTTCGCTCAAGACGAGCTGGTAGCAGACCATGCGCCCGCGCTTGTCGGGTGCATCTCCAGACGCCTGGTTTGGGGGCTCGAGGCTGTTGAGCCAGTGCTGCAAATTGGCAGGCAGTGCGTTATCGTCATGCCGGGCTATGGCGTCAGACTCGCTTAGAACCAACAGCGCCGCCGCGCAATGCTTGCAGTTTTGCCCCACCGGGCAGCTGCATTGGCTACGTACATGACAACGCCCAGCAATAGCGGTGAGGGTGATTTTCTGGCGGTAACGGCTATTCCCGCTGCCGCTGCAGCTGGCCTCGATGAGCGGGCCACTGCATTGTTCGATTTTGACGCGGCCCTCCTGGGCGTAGCGCGCGCCGCGTTGCAGTACCGCTTCGGAGAACGACTGGACCCAGTTCGGATACTCGTGCAGCAATTGCAGAGCGGCGCGGCTCATGAGGTCACTGCTCCATCATCTCCGGATCCATCGCGGGCATTTTCGGCGTACCCGGCGGCGTGATTTTCAGCAGCAGCGCCAGGTGGCCGCCATCAAGGAAGGTCAGCTGACCGCCTTTGATGGTGCTGTTGCTCTGCTTGAATTGCTCGCTCTGCAGCACATTGCCGTTACTGTCGAGTTGGTTGACCCAGAGGTTAGCAGCCACGGCAATGAAGCGCCCTTGGGTGATGGTCAGGTTGCCTTCGATGGGGAAGTGCCCGAACTGCTCTGCACCGTCGCCCAGGGCAACGCGGCTTGGTTCGCTGCCCACTGCTTGCTGCCAAGCCTTGTGCAGCAGCACGGTATAGTCGGCAGTGGCTTGCAGGCGAGTGGCTTCGTCCTTGAGCGCAGGTGGGCGTTCGGCGTCCTTGGCCAGGCGTGGGGCGCCTGCGCTCCAATCCTCCGGGGCGAAGGGGCTGGTGAAGGCAGGCACGTTGTTCTGCCGCACCAGCATCATTTCTACCTGATACATCCCTTCGGCGAAGGCCCCTGGCGCGAACAGCGCCAGCAGCAGGGTCAGGCAACGGATGGCACGCATGGATCTTCCTTATGCAGGCTGTGGAGTCAGGCGCTCGAACAGCGCCTCCAGGGTGTTGAAGCGTTCGTCTGGGCGTTCCATCGGGACCAGGAAGCGGAACTGCGTGGCGCCTTCGAACTTGTAACGTTTGGGCTGGCTCTGGATCAGCTTGATCAGGGTCAGTGGGTCGACCGGGGTCTCGGCCTCGAACTCGATCTTGCCGCCGTTGGGGCCTGCGTCGACCTTCTTGATGCCTAGCGCTTCTGCCTGCAGCTTCAGCTGAGTCAGGCGCATCAAGTTCTTGGTCGGCTCAGGCAGCAGGCCGAAGCGGTCGATCATTTCTACCTGCAGATCCTTCAGGCCTTCCTCGTCGGCCGCCGAAGCGATGCGCTTGTAGAGGATCAGCCGCGCGTGCACATCAGGCAGGTAGTCTTCGGGAATCAGCGCCGGCAGGCGCAGATTGATCTCCGGCCCACCGCCCAGGGGTTGTTCGAGGTTGGGCTGGGTGCCCTTGCGGATGGCCTTGACCGCGCGCTCGAGCATTTCCATGTAGAGGGTGAAACCGACGGCCTGGATCTGCCCACTCTGACCTTCGCCGAGCAGCTCGCCAGCACCACGAATCTCCAGGTCGTTGGTCGCCAGCACGAAGCCTGCGCCCAGGTCCTGGGTGTTGGCGATGGCCTCCAGGCGCTTTTCGGCGTCGGCGCTGATCTTCTGCCGCTGTGGGGTGAGCAGGTAGGCGTAGGCCTGGTGGTGGCTGCGACCGACCCGGCCGCGCAACTGGTGCAACTGGGCCAGGCCAAATTTGTCGGCGCGCTCGATGACGATCGTGTTGGCGCTGGGCACGTCGATGCCGGTTTCGATGATGGTCGAGGCGATCAGCACGTTGAAGCGCTTGTGGTAGAAATCGCTCATAACCTGTTCCAGTTCGCGCTCGCGCATCTGCCCGTGGCCGACGCCGATTCGCGCCTCTGGCACCAGTTCGGCCAGGTCGGCGGCGCATTTTTCGATGGTTTTCACATCGTTGTGCAGGTAATACACCTGGCCACCGCGCAGCAACTCACGCAGCAGGGCTTCCTTGACCGTGCTCTTGTTCTGTTCCATGACGAAGGTGCGCACCGACAGCCGCCGTGCTGGTGGCGTGGCGATGATCGACAGGTCGCGCATGCCTGCCACTGCCATGTTCAGCGTGCGCGGAATGGGCGTAGCGGTCAGGGTAAGAATGTCCACTTCGCTGCGCAGGGCCTTGAGCTGCTCTTTCTGGCGCACGCCAAAGCGGTGTTCCTCATCGATGATCGCAAGGCCCAGGTCCTTGAAGCGCACATCATCCTGCAGCAGCTTGTGGGTGCCGATCAGGATGTCGATCTTGCCTTCGGCAAGGTCCGCGGCGGCTGCAGCCACTTCTTTGGCCGACTTGAAGCGGCTCATCACTTCGACCTTCACCGGCCATTCGGCGAAGCGGTCACGGAAGCTGTTGTAGTGCTGTTGGGCGAGCAGGGTGGTCGGCACCAGTACCGCCACTTGGCGACCACTGTGTACTGCGATGAAAGCAGCGCGCATGGCCACTTCGGTCTTGCCGAAACCGACGTCGCCGCACACCAGCCGATCCATCGGCTTGGGCGCCAGCATATCGGCCCGCACCGCCTCGATGGCCGCTTGCTGGTCGGGGGTCTCCTCGAACGGGAAACCTGCGCTGAAGGTGGCGTAGTCGGCGGCTGGGTCGGCGAAGGCGTAACCCTTGCGCGCGGCGCGGCGGGCGTAGATGTCGAGCAACTCGGCGGCCACGTCGCGCACCTGTTCGGCGGCCTTGCGCTTGGCTTTCTGCCAGGCCTCGGAACCCAATCGGTGCAGCGGCGCCAGGGCATCATCGCTGCCGGTGTAGCGGGCGATAAGATGCAAGTTGGCCACTGGCACATACAGCTTGGCGCCCTCGGCATACTCCAGGGTGAGGAACTCGGCGGCCTGGCCGTCGATTTCCAGCGTAGCCAGGCCCAGGTAGCGGCCCACACCGTGGTCGATGTGCACCACCGGCGCGCCTTCACGCAGTTCTGTGAGGTTCTTGATGACCGCGTCGTTGGCCGCCTCGCCGCGTTTTTCACGGCGCCGGCGCTGCATGACGCGTTGGCCGAACAGTGGGCTTTCGGCTACCAGGGCAATGGCCGGGTCGTCCAGCACCAGCCCATCGTCCAGTGGCGCAATGGTGATCGCCAGGCGCTCGCTGCCGGTGATGAAGTCGGTCCAGCTGTCGACCGACTGCGGGCGTACCTTGAGGCGTTCAAGCAGTTCCAGCAGCACTTCGCGCCGGCCTGCCGACTCAGCGGTAAACAGCACGCGGCCGCTGAACTGGTCGAGAAACGCTGCCAGCGCCGCCAGCGGCTGGTTGGCCTTGGCCTCGATGGCCAGGTTGGGCAAGGCCCGCGCCGGGAAGCGTTCGCGCCCGGCACCCGGTTCGATGTCGTCGCCACTGACCACCACCCGCGGCCACTGCTTGAGTTGGGCGAAACAGTCTTCCACGGGCAGGAACAGCTCGGCCGGTGGCAGCAATGGGCGAGTCAGGTCGCCTCGACGCTCTTCATAGCGCCCGCGCACATCGTTCCAGAAGTGCTCGGCGGCCTGTTCCACACCCGGCAGCGAGAACACTTGAGTGTCGGTGGGCAGATAGTCGAACAGGGTCGAGGTTTCTTCGAAGAACAGCGGAAGGTAGTACTCGATGCCGGCCGGGATGATGCCGCTGGCCAGGTCCTGGAAAATCGCGCTGCGGCGAAAGTCCACATCGAAGCGCTCGCGAAAACGCGCCTTGAAGCGGGTGACCTCTTCTTTCTGCATCGGGAACTCGCGCGCCGGCAGCAGGCGGATCGAGTCGACCTTGTCGATCGAACGTTGAGTCTCCGGATCGAAGGTGCGCAGGGTTTCGATCTCGTCATCGAACAGGTCGATGCGATAAGGCAGCTTGCTGCCCATCGGGAACAGGTCGATCAGCGCCCCGCGCACGGCGAACTCACCGTGCTCGTAGACCGTATCCACGCAGCGGTAGCCTGTGGCCTCCAGCCGCGTGCGCATCTGCTCGACGTCGATGGTCTGGCCAACATCCAGCACCAGGCTGCTGCCCAGCAGGAAGCGGGTCGGCGCCAAGCGGTGCAGGGCAGTGGTGATCGGCACTACCAGGATGCCGTGGCTCAGTTCCGGCAGCCGGTACAGGCTGGCGATGCGCTGGGAAATGATGTCCTGGTGCGGCGAGAAAAGGTCGTAAGGCAGGGTTTCCCAGTCGGGAAACGGCAAAACCGGCAGGTCCGGGGCGAAGAAGCGTAGCTCCTGCTCCAGCCTGTCGGCCGCCTGGCTGTCGGCGGTCAGTAGCAGGGTGAAACGGCCAGCGCTGCTGGCGGCTTCGGCGATGGCCAGGCTAAGGGCGGCCCCGGGCAGGTTGCCCCAGGTTTGTTTGCCGGCCGTGGCCGACATTTGCGGTAGGCGCAGAACTGACACGGGAGATCGCACTCCAAGCGTTGCGGCAAAGAGGTCGATTGTACCGGTGGCGGTGGCGGCTGTCAGGCTCCGTAGGCCATCAACAGCCGGCTTTGCCATCGGCGACAGGCGCTCATTGCCGGTTACGCGCTGGGGCGTCATAATGTAGCCCCTTTTTTCTGTCCCTACATGTGGAAGGTTCCCGTGACTCAGAAGCCCGACCAGTGTCTTGGTGAGTGGATCGATCGTGAAGCGCTCGCTGAAGCGATGATCCCGCTTATCGGTCAGCTCTACCGCAACAACAACGTGGTGAGCTCGATCTATGGCCGCAGCCTGATCAACCGTTCGGTTATCTCGATCCTCAAAGCCCACCGCTTTGCGCGTCACCGTCAAACCGACGAGACCGAACTGTCCGTACACGAGACATTCCCCCTGCTCAAGGCCATGAGCGAGCTGAAACTGGGCGCCGCTTCGGTCGACCTGGGCAAGCTGGCCAACAAGTTCAAGCAGGAAGGCAACGGCCGCACTGCCGAGCAGTTCGTCCGTGAAGAACTGGCCGAGGTGGTGGGCCAGCAGAACGCTTCGGCCCGCAAAGGTACCGACGTCGTGCTGTACGGTTTTGGCCGCATCGGCCGCCTGCTGGCGCGCATCCTGATCGAGAAGACCGGTGGTGGCGACGGTCTGCGTCTGCGCGCAATCGTGGTGCGCAAAGGCGCCGAGAACGACCTGGTCAAGCGGGCGAGCCTGCTGCGCCGTGACTCGGTACATGGCCCGTTCGATGGCACCATCACCATCGACGAAGCCAACAACACCATCACTGCCAACGGCAACCTGATCCAGATCATCTACGCCAAGAGCCCGAGCGAAGTCGACTACACCCAGTACGGCATCGAAAACGCGCTGATCGTCGACAACACCGGCGTGTGGCGTGATGCAGACGGCCTCGGCCAACACCTGGCCTGCCCGGGTGCTGCCCGCGTGATCCTCACCGCACCTGGCAAGGGCGCGCTGAAGAACATCGTGCACGGCATCAACCATGGCGATATCACGGCCGATGACAAGATCATCTCGGCTGCGTCCTGCACCACGAACGCCATCGTTCCGGTGCTCAAGGCCATCAACGATCAGTACGGCATCGTCAACGGCCACGTCGAAACCGTTCACTCGTTCACCAACGACCAGAACCTGATCGACAACTTCCACAAAGGTAGCCGTCGTGGCCGCGCCGCGCCGCTGAACATGGTCATCACCGAAACCGGCGCCGCCACTGCCGCCGCCAAGGCGCTGCCTGTGCTCAAGGGCAAGCTGACCGGCAACGCCATTCGTGTGCCGACGCCGAACGTTTCGATGGCCATTCTCAACCTGAACCTCGAGAAGCCGACCACCCGCGACGAGATCAACGAGTACCTGCGCCAGACCGCCATGCACTCTGAGCTGCACAAGCAGATCGACTACGTCAGCTCCCAGGAAGTGGTTTCGACCGACTTCGTCGGTTCCCGCCACGCGGGCGTCGTCGATGCCGAGGCGACCATTGCCAATGACAATCGCGTTGTTCTGTACGTTTGGTACGACAACGAGTTCGGTTACAGCTGCCAGGTCGTGCGTGTGATGGAAGACATGTCGGGTGTGAACCCGCCAGCGTTTCCACGCTGATCCGCTTGTAAGGGCGTGAAAAAACGGGAACCTTCGGGTTCCCGTTTTTTTTGCTCGGCATTTTATTCCCTGTTCCGGCCGGTTCCCCAGGATCTCCATCAAGCCAGGGCTGTCAGTGATGTGTGTGCAAGCAGGATTGCCCACGCTTAGGCCAGTACAGGCAATAGAGAGCCCGAATGTTGCGCACCCTTTCACTGTTGATCTTGATGCTTCTGACCGCCTGCAATCAGGGGCCGACCGTGGAGCGCCTCAGCGGCCCGACCATGGGCAGTAGCTATAGCGTCCAGTACGTGCGTGAGCCTGGTGGCCCGGCGCCGATCCAGGTTCAGAGTGCCGTCGAAACCCTTCTTGAGCAGGTCGATCAGCACTATTCGACCTATCGCAGCGACTCCACGGTCAGCCGTTTCAACCAGTTGCCTGGCCGGCAATGCATGGCCTTGCCGGCCGACATGCTCGAGCTGGTCGGCTTCGGCCAGCACTTGGCCAAAATCAGTGACGGAGCCTTCGACCTCACTGTCGCGCCACTGCTCGAGCTATGGGGGTTCGGCCCTCGCGCCCACCATGAGCAGGTGCCTGACCCACAAGCCAGCGCCCAGGCCCAGCAGCGCATTGGCTATCGCCACCTGCGCGAAGAAGGCCAGGCATTGTGCAAGGACGCCCCTGTGCAGCTGGACTTCAACGCTATTGCCGCAGGCCTAGCGGTTGATTTGATCGCCGAACGCCTGGGGGCAATGGGGATAAACAGTTTCGTCGCCCAGGTCACCGGCGAGCTGAAAGCGGTAGGGCGCAAGCCCGACGGTAAGCGCTGGCGCGTCGTACTGGAACCGCCCGGCGAAGACCGCCAGATCATCTCGGTCGATGGCCTGGGAGTTTCGACCTCGGGTGACTATCGCCACTATTTCCAGCAGAATGGCCGGCGCTATTCGCATACCTTCGACGCCAGGCTGGGGCGCCCGGTCGAGCATGACCTTGCGTCGGTCACGGTGCTCGCTGCCTCGGCGCTCGTGGCCGATGGTTATTCGACCTTGCTGTTGGTCCTGGGGCCCGAGCGTGGTTGGCGTTTTGCCTTGGCCCAGGATCTGGCTGCGGTTTTGGTGACTCGGGCCGAGGGTGGTTTCGTCTCCCGTGCGACGCCTGCATTCGAGCGGGCGGTGAAAGGCGATTGAAAGCGTTGGCAGGGATGATCGGCGCCACGGATCGGTGAATGACATGTAGTGCAGGCAAAATTGGCCTACGACGCGACCAAGGGTTAATGTGCGCGGCGTTCACGCTTGATTAGACTGCACCCGAATTTTCTCATGACGCCCCGGCGGCATGATCGAGTCCCGCGGGTAACCATAGCCCCGGGCCAGTTCTGAAGGAGTACGCATGGCTGTCTACAACTACGACGTAGTGGTGCTGGGTTCCGGCCCGGCCGGTGAAGGCGCGGCAATGAACGCCGCCAAAGCGGGGCGCAAGGTGGCAATGGTCGATAGCCGCCGTCAGGTCGGCGGCAACTGCACCCACCTGGGCACCATCCCGTCCAAAGCACTGCGTCACTCGGTGCGGCAGATCATGCAGTTCAACACCAACCCGATGTTCCGTGCCATCGGCGAGCCGCGCTGGTTCTCCTTCCCTGACGTGCTTAAAAGTGCCGAAAAGGTCATCGCCAAGCAGGTCGCCTCGCGCACCGGCTATTACGCCCGTAACCGCGTCGATGTGTTCGTAGGCACCGGCAGCTTCGCTGACGAGCAGACCGTGGAAGTGGTCTGCCCCAATGGCGTGGTCGAGAAGCTCAACGCCAAGCACATCATCATCGCCACCGGCTCGCGGCCCTATCGCCCGGCCGACATCGATTTCCACCACCCGCGTGTCTATGACAGCGATACCATCCTCAGCCTCAGCCACACCCCGCGCAAGCTGATCGTATACGGCGCCGGTGTGATCGGGTGCGAATATGCCTCGATCTTCAGTGGCCTGGGCGTGCTGGTGGAGCTTGTCGACAACCGTGGGCAGTTGCTGAGCTTCCTGGACTCGGAAATCTCCCAGGCGCTGAGTTACCACTTCAGCAACAACAACATCACGGTGCGCCACAACGAGGACTACGAGCGAGTCGAAGGCTTGGACAACGGTGTGATCCTGCACCTGAAGTCGGGCAAGAAGATCAAGGCCGACGCCTTGCTGTGGTGCAACGGTCGCACCGGCAACACCGACAAGCTGGGCCTGGAAAACATCGGTATCAAGGTCAACAGCCGTGGCCAGATCGAGGTTGACGAGGCTTACCGCACCAGCGTGCCGAACGTTTACGGCGCCGGTGACGTGATCGGCTGGCCGAGCCTGGCCAGTGCCGCCCATGACCAGGGCCGCTCGGCTGCCGGCAGTATCGTCGACAACGGCAGCTGGCGCTTCGTCAATGACGTGCCAACCGGGATCTACACCATCCCGGAGATCAGCTCGATCGGCAAGAACGAGCAGGAGCTGACCCAGGCCAAGGTGCCGTACGAAGTGGGCAAGGCCTTCTTCAAGAGCATGGCGCGCGCGCAGATTGCCGGTGAGCCACAGGGCATGCTGAAGATCCTGTTCCACCGCGAAACCCTGGAGATCCTCGGCGTGCACTGCTTCGGTTACCAGGCTTCGGAAATCGTTCACATCGGCCAGGCGGTCATGAGCCAGCCGGGCGAGCAGAACAACCTGAAGTATTTCGTCAACACCACGTTCAACTACCCGACCATGGCCGAAGCCTATCGGGTAGCTGCCTACGACGGCCTGAACCGGCTTTTTTGAGCGGCTCCGGCCGGTGGCCTGAGCCGGTCGGGGAGACCGATTTCAGCCCTACCCGAGGGTGGTCTTGGCCAAACCGGGAAAGTCTGTAATCAGGCTGTCCACGCCAAAATCAGCGAGCCGGCGCATCAGTGCCGGTTCGTTGACCGTCCACACCGAGACATGCAAGCCCTGGTTCTGGGCCTTGAGCAGCCGCTCAGGGGTGCACAGCGTCCAGTTCAGCGCCAGCAGCTCACAGCCGTAGTTCTGCGCAACCTTCAGCGGGTCTAGCCAGGCATATTCGGCTACCAGCCCGCGCTTCACATCCGGTACCAGTTCCTGGGCCGCGCCCAGCACTTCCCTCGAACTCGAAGTGATGGTCACTTTGTCCAGCAGACCATGCTTGACCGCCAGCTCGCGAATCGCCAGCACGGTGGTGGCGGCGCGAGTGCGCGAGGCACTCTTGACCTCCAGTTGCCAGTGCTCGAATGGGCACTTGTGGAACAGCTCTTCGAGTGTCGGGATAGGGCAGGGCTGAACGTGCCCGGGCCCGCCCTTGCGCGCATCGATCTTGATCAGTTCGGCGGCCGGGTGCTCGACCACTTTGCCGCGCCGCCCCGTGGTACGTTTCAGGGTAGGGTCGTGGATGACCATCAGCTCGTTGTCGGCCGACAGGTGCAAATCCAGTTCGCAGCGGTTGACGCCGTGGGACAGGCACTGCTGAAAGCTTTTGAGGGTATTTTCAGGGGCTTCGCCCTTGGCGCCGCGATGGCCGTAGATCAGGGTCACGTTCGTTCCTTCAAATCAGGGGTAAATAGGGCTCAGGAGGCGGGGCCATCTTGTTCCAGTTGCTGGCGCCGTTGCTGCTGTTGGCGCTGCAGGATGTAGCGTGCCAGCAGTTGCCGTTGGGCATCGGTCATGTCGATGAATTCGGTGCCGACTTCAAAATTGCCGTCGGGGCGCAGGTCGCAGTGGGTGACTTTGCCGCGCAGCAGCAAGCCGTGGGCGCGCGGCATCAGTACCATCTTCACCTTCACGCGGGTGCCGGGGGCGATCTGCCTAGCTTGCGCGAACTCGATGCCGCCTTCGGAAACAATCACTTTCTGTGGCTGGCCGATTTCGCCGAGCAGGGTTTGCGCTACTACTGCGCTTAGCAGGTCCAAGCGCTTGTTCTGAGCCCGCAGGAAAGCAGCCAGGGTGCGGTCCTTGTCGCTCAGCTGGCGCAACAGGTGCTGGGACTCGAAGTCGGACAGGTGCAATTCGCTGAGCAGGTTGAACAGTGGCGAATCATCCTGCAACAGTTCTGCCTCAAGGGCTTCGGCCGCGCTCAGGGGGCTGATTTCCAGTGCGATCCGATCTTCGATGCGGTAGTATTCGCGGCGATCTTCTTCGTCTAATGTCGTCATGGCGAACCCATGGTTGCGGCGGTGGTCCGAGTGTAAAGCCGCCGTAGGCGCCTCGCCACAAGGACGTTCCCTTTCATCCGAACAAGCCCCGACATGTTCAGACCTCTTTTCGCATTCATCGGTACGCGTTATACCCGTGCCAAGCGCCGTAACCATTTCGTCTCGTTCATATCCCTGACCTCGATGATCGGCCTCGCCCTGGGCGTGGTGGTGATGATCGTGGTGCTCTCGGTCATGAATGGCTTCGACCACGAGATGCGTACCCGCGTGCTGGGCATGATTCCCCATGCGACGCTAGAGAGTGGCCAGCCGATCAACGACTGGCCCGCTCTTGCTCAACAAGTAAAGCAGAATCCGCAGGTGCTGGCGGTTGCGCCGTATACGCAGATGCAGGGCCTGCTGACCCATGCCGGCAAGGTCCAGAAGGTATTGCTCAACGGCATCGACCCGGCGCGCGAGCGCCAGGTGTCGATCATCGACGACTTCGTTCTGCAAGGTGGCCTCGACAAGCTGGCACCGGGCGAATGGGGCATCATGATCGGTGACAAGGCCGCGGCCAAACTGGGCGTGGCCATCGGTGACAAGCTCACCTTCGTCGCCCCCGAGGTCAGCGTGACCCCAGCCGGCATGTTCCCCCGCATGAAGCGGTTTACCGTGGTGGGTACCTTTCATGTGGGTGCCGGCGAAATCGACGGTTATCTGGGCCTGACCAACATCACCGACCTGTCACGGCTGCACCGCTGGAAGCCTGACCAGGTCCAGGGCCTGCGCCTGAAGTTCGACGACCTGTTCCAGGCGCCGCGTGTGGCCTGGAGCATCGCCCAGCAGCTGGGCGAAGAGCAATACTACAGCCGCGACTGGACGCGTACCCACGGCAATCTGTATCAGGCCATCCGCATGGAAAAGGCCATGATCGGCCTGCTGTTGCTGCTGATCGTCGCGGTGGCTGCGTTCAACATCATTTCCACCCTGGTGATGGTAGTCAACGATAAGCGCGGTGATATCGCCATCCTCCGTACGCTGGGCGCCACGCCTGGGCAGATCATGCTGATCTTCATGGTCCAGGGCACGGTGATCGGGGTGATTGGTACGCTGATCGGCGCGGTGGTCGGGATTGTCGCGGCGTTGAACGTGAGTGCGGCGATCGCTGGCATCGAGAAGCTGATCGGGCACAAATTCCTCAACGCCGATGTGTATTTCATC
The DNA here is from genome assembly GCF_046230725.1 of Pseudomonas sp. KCJK9000. Lineage (NCBI taxonomy): Bacteria > Pseudomonadati > Pseudomonadota > Gammaproteobacteria > Pseudomonadales > Pseudomonadaceae > Pseudomonas > Pseudomonas sp. KCJK9000. Next base: position 52,664 of record NZ_JBJJLN010000019.1, read on the forward strand.
GATTACCTGCCGTCGCAGATCCAGGCCCAGGACGTGTACATGGTCTGTGGTGCGGCGCTGGTCCTGAGTTTCTTCGCCACCCTGTACCCGGCCTGGCGTGCGGCCCGCACCCAGCCTGCAGAGGCGCTACGTTATGAGTGAGTCGCGCATGAGTGATAAAGCCGTTCTGAGTTGCCGCAACCTGGGCAAGTCTTACGACGAGGGGCCGGAGTCGGTGCAGGTGCTGGCTGGGCTCAATCTTGAGCTACATGCCGGTGAGCGCGTGGCCATCGTCGGTAGTTCTGGCTCCGGCAAGAGTACCTTGCTCAACCTGCTGGGCGGCCTTGACCGGCCGACCCAGGGCAGTGTCTGGTTGGCGGGTGAGGAGTTGTCGGCGCTCGGCGAACGTGCCCGCGGTTTGCTGCGTAACCGCGAACTGGGCTTCGTTTACCAGTTCCATCACCTGCTGCCGGAGTTCACCGCCATGGAGAACGTGTGCATGCCGCTGCTGATTGGCCGTACCGCTATCCCAGAGGCACGCGAACGTGCCGAGGCGCTGCTCAAACGAGTCGGTTTGGGCCATCGCCTGCATCACAAGCCGGCCGAGCTGTCCGGTGGCGAGCGCCAGCGCGTTGCGATTGCTCGGGCGCTGGTCAATCGTCCGGGCCTGGTGATGCTCGACGAGCCGACCGGCAACCTCGACCATCACACGGCCCAGGGTATTCAGGAGTTGATGCAGGAGTTGTCCAGTGCGTCGCGTACCGCGTTCCTGGTGGTTACCCACGACCTCAATCTGGCGCGCCAGATGGATCGCGTATTGAAACTGGCCGACGGCCACCTGGTGGCGATCTGATGCAGTGCTCGGGGTGGCTTGGCTGCCCCGTTTCCCCGTTTTGATTGGGTGTTTCCTACATGTTCAGACCCTTGCCCATCTTCATCGGCGCGCGCTACACACGGGCCAAGCGCCGCAATCATTTCATCTCGTTCATTTCCATGACCTCGATGATCGGCCTGTCGCTGGGCGTGCTGGCCATGATCGTGGTGCTGTCGGTGATGAACGGCTTCCAGCGTGAAATGAGCTCGCGCATTCTCGGCCTTGTGCCCCACGCGGCGATACTTGGTGTCAAGCCGCTGGATGACTGGCGCACGGTGGCCGACGCTGCGTTGCGTAACCCTGCAGTGATGGCCGCAGCGCCAATCACCGAGATGGAGGGCATGCTCTCGTACAAAGGTGCGATGCAGCCGATCCAGGTCAGCGGTATCGACCCGGCCGAGGAGGGCAAGGTCTCCATCGTCGGCCAGCACATCGTTCAGGGCCGCCTGCAGGATCTGCAGCCGGGTGAGTACGGGGTGGTGATCGGCGAACTGACCGCCCGGCGCTTTCGCCTGAACACGGGTGACAAGCTCACCCTGATCGTTCCGGAAATCAGCAATGAACCGGGTGGCATCACGCCGCGTATGCAGCGCCTGACAGTGGTAGGGATCTTCAAGGTCGGTGCCGAGCTGGACGGCTCACAGGCCTACATGCACGTGGCCGATGCTGGCCAAATGCAGCGCTGGGCGCCTGGCCAGGTTCAGGGTGTGCGCCTGAAACTGCATGACCTGTACGCCGCGCCCCAGGTGTCCAAGGCCATCGCTGCCGGTTTGGGCGATGGCTACCGCGCCGACGACTGGTCGCATACCCAAGGCAGCCTGTTCAGCGCCATGAAGATGGAAAAAACCATGATTGGTCTGTTGCTGCTGATGATCATCGCGGTGGCCGCGTTCAACATCATCGCCACTTTGGTAATGGTGGTGAACGACAAGGGGCCGGATATCGCTATCCTGCGTACCCTTGGCGCCACACCGGCGCAGATCATGGGCACGTTCATGGTCCAGGGCAGCCTGATCGGGATCGTCGGCACCTTGATCGGTGGCGTGCTAGGTGTGATCGCCGCGCTTAATGTCAGCCAGATCGTTGGCTGGCTGGAACGGGTGAGTGGGCAGCACATTTTCACCTCGGATGTGTATTTCATCAGTAGCCTGCCGTCCGAACTGCAAGGTGGGGATGTTCTGATGATCTGCGCTGCGGGGCTGGTGATGAGCTTCCTGGCGACGATCTACCCGGCGTATCGGGCGTCGCAGGTTCAGCCGGCGATTGGCCTGGCGGTTTGATGCTCGCCCAGGGGCTGTGCTGCAGCCCCTGATTCAAAAGGCTTCGGGCAGTTCGATATCAAAGCGCGTCCAGCCATCCTCGCAGTGCGCACGAATGCTGCCTCCGTGTGCCTGCACGATGGACCGAGTAATTGCCAAGCCTAGCCCTGCATGTTCGCTGTTGCCTTCGCGTCGCGCCGGGTCCGCCCTGTAGAAACGATCAAAAAGGCGCGGTAGTTCGGCAGGGGCAATGGCGCCACCGGTATTGGCTACGCATAGTTGCACCCCCGCTGCCAAGGTCACCCGTATCTGGCCACCCGGTGGGGTGAAGCGCAACGCGTTGTCCAGCAAGTTGGAGAGGGCGCGACGCAGCATGTAGCGGTCGCCCTGCAACATCGCTTCGCCCTCCCTAAGTAGTTGCACGGCGTGGTCTTCAGCCAGCGGTGCGTAGTACTCCAGCAAAGCATCCACCTCCTGATGCAAGGCCAGCGCCATCCGCCCAGGCATCAGCAGGCCGTGATCGGCTTTGGCAAGAAACAACATGTCGTTGATCATCTGCGCCATCCACTGCAGTTCCTCAAGGTTGCCATGCAGCGCCTCTCGGTATTGCTCAAGGGTGCGCGGACGGGTGAGTGTGACCTGGGTGTGGGTCAGCAGATTGGACAGCGGCGTGCGCAGCTCATGGGCGATGTCGGCAGAGAACGCCGACAGGCGCTGGAACGCGTCGTCCAGGCGTTGCAGCATGCCGTTCACCGTCGTGGCCAGTTCTGCCAGTTCCTCAGGCATCTGCGCCACCGGCAGGCGCGTGGTGAGCGAGCGCGCTGATACACCGGCAGCCACCTGGCCCATCTGGCGCAAGGGGCGCAGGCCGCTGCGCGCAGCCCAGGCGCCGAGCAGCGCCGTGACCAGCGCGGACAGCCCAACGGTGAGCCATATCAGGCGCTGCATACCTTGCAGGAAGTGCTGGTGGTGGGTGATATCAAGAAACAGGGTCAGCTGCGCTGGCACTTGCTGGTCGGCCGGCACGGCCAGGCGTCGGTAAGACACGCCGTCAGCATGCAGGGTCGACAGTGCGGGCACGGCCGTCGTGGCTGGTAAGCCGCTGCGGCTGCTGAACCAGTTGCTACCATCGGCGCCGTCGATGCGTAGTGCCAGATCAGCCTGATGGCTGAGTTCGTTGCGCAGGGCGGGCAAACGGTTTTGCAGTTGAGCAGTGGTGCTGACCCCGGTGAGCTGGCTACGGAATAAAGACAAACGCGACTCGAGCAGTTGTTTATCCAGCTCAACGAAATGCTGGGCACTGGCATGGCTGAACAGCAGGCCCGCCCCCAGTGAAACGCAAGCGGTGCAGGCGGCAAATAACAGTGCCGTGCGCGTGCTCAGGGCAAGCCTACGCATTATTCAGGACGCTCTTCGAGCACGTAGCCCATGCCCCTTATGGTGTGGATCAACTTGTTCTGATGCGGGTCGTCGATCTTCAAGCGCAAGCGACGCATTGCCACTTCGATGACGTTGGTATCGCTGTCGAAGTTCATGTCCCATACCTGCGAGGCAATCAGTGATTTGGGGAGCACCTCGCCTTGGCGGCGCAGCAGCAGTTCAAGTAGGGCGAACTCCTTGGCGGTCAGGTCGATGCGCATGCCGGCTCGGTCGGCGCGGCGGCGGATGAGGTCCAGGCGCAGGTCGGCCAGGGTTAGGGTGGTGTCCAGGCTTGGGCTGTTGCCACGGCGCAGCAGGCTGCGCACCCGAGCCAGCAACTCGGAGAAGGCGAATGGCTTGACCAAGTAATCATCGGCCCCTAGTTCAAGGCCGTGAACCCGGTCCTCGACTGCGTCGCGGGCGGTCAAAAACAGTACCGGGGTAGCCAGCCCGGCTGTGCGCACGGCTTGTAGAATCTGCCAGCCATTACGCCCAGGCAGCATCACGTCCAGAATCAGCAGGTCGTGGTCGCCGGTCAGCGCCAGGTATTGGCCAGTTTCACCGTCGGTGGCAAGCTCGGTGGCAAAGCCGGCTTCGTTCAGGCCCTGGCTCAGATACTGGCCGGTGCGGGCCTGGTCTTCGACGATCAGCAGTTTCATGCTCAATCCACAATCAGAAGGTTGACGCCGAGCCCCTTTGGAGCGGCTTGGCCGCGGATGCTTCAGTGCTTACGACAGCGTAAGCGGATAAACCTGCGCACGATGATGGGATGGGTGGAATGATACGTTACTCACTCGAGCTTCGCCCAAGCTGACAAAGTTGTAATCTTCCCGTCAGCCGAGCGCCAGTTGCACCACTCTAGAGTGGCCGCATCTTCTCGTGATCATTGGAGTCATCATGAAACAGCTGTTCATCGCCGCTGCCCTGGCTTCGGTCAGCCTGCCGAGCCTAGCGGGGGAGACCACCACGTTCGCCTTCGGCGAGCCGGCACCAGCTGCCAGTGCAACGCGCACCGTCGAAGTGGTGCTCAAGGACATCGCCTTCGAGCCAAAAAGCCTGGATGTGAAGGCGGGCGAAACCGTGCGTTTTGTACTGATCAACGAAGGCAGGCTGCCCCACGAGTTCAATCTGGGAGATAAGGCAATGCACGCCGAGCACCAGAAACAAATGCTCGCGATGCAGGGTCAGCTGTTCAATGGCGGCGTGCAGCAGGGTATGGACCACTCGCAGATGGCGCACGGCGCTGGCACGGCTATGGACCACGGCGCCCATGGTCACGCAGGCGGCAACACCGTGCTGGTAGCGCCAGGGCAGCGTGCAGAACTGACTTGGACCTTCCGCAAGGCTGCACCCATCGAGTTCGCCTGCAACGTGCCGGGGCATTATCAGGCGGGGATGGTTGGTGTGCTGAACATCGAGTAAGCCGGCCTGCAAGGTAGTGGGTAAAACCGGTAGACTAGGGGCAATTTCGAACCTTCAGGTCAGTTTCCATGCATCCCGCTGCCGAACATTCTCCGCTGGGTAAATCCAGCGAATACATCGCCACCTACACGCCTTCGTTGCTGTTCCCGATCCCGCGCACAGCCAAGTGGGCAGAGCTGGGTGTTACCGCCCAGACCCTGCCGTGGCACGGCGTGGACTATTGGAACTGCTTCGAGTTGTCCTGGCTGCTGCCTTCTGGCAAGCCTGTAGTGGCTATCGGTGAGTTTGCCATTCCTGCCGATTCGCCGAATATCATCGAGTCCAAATCGTTCAAGCTTTACCTCAACTCCTTGAACCAGACCGTGTTCGCTTCGCTGGCCGAGCTGCAGGCGTGCCTGGTGAAAGACCTGTCGGGCGCAGCTGGCAAGCCGGTGGCGGTGCAGGTGCGGACCTTGGATGAGGTGCAGGCTCAGGGTGTGGTTGCGCTGCCTGGGCAGTGCATCGATGAGCTGGATGTGACTATCGACAATTACGAGCATCCACAACCACAGCTGCTGCGTTGTGACCCACAGCGCATCGTCGAGCATACGGTGCACAGCCATCTACTCAAATCAAACTGCCCGGTGACCGGCCAGCCGGATTGGGGGAGCGTGGTGGTGGAGTACAAGGGCAGCGCACTGGACCATGCCAGCCTGCTGACCTACCTCATCAGCTTCCGCCAGCATGCCGATTTTCATGAACAATGCGTAGAACGAATCTACCTTGACCTTAAAAACCTGCTGCAGCCCGAGCATCTGACCGTTTACGCGCGTTATGTGCGCAGGGGCGGGCTGGACATCAACCCCTACCGCAGCACACGCCCGATCAGCCCGGCGAATGTACGGTTGGTAAGGCAGTGACACAGAGGGGGCTGCCAGGCAGCCCCCGATCATTTCAGATGCCCATGCTGTGCAACGAGTTGGCGATGCTGCGCAGCGTGGCGGTCAGGTCAGGGTGCTCGGCCTCGAAGCGTTCGATGGCCAGGTTCACCCCATCGACCACGTTGTTGTCCGGTGTAGCCTCTTCGAGTTTCAGCTGCGCTTCTATCTGCCTGGCTTCTTCGTGCAGGGCAGCCAGTTCTTCGTCAGAAAGCGGTATGTTGCGATCCAGTTGCTCGCGCAGGCTGTTCAGGCGCTCTTGCAATTCGCGGGCAGGCATTGGCTTTTCTCCATCAATGGCTTGGCAAGGCATGGACCTCAGCGAAGCGGCAAAGGTTCTCGCCTGTTTCCTAGCGTAATCCACTCGCTGACGCTTTGCATGATCCGCATCAAGGGTGCTGTATCAGGGTTTTTCGCCTTTGCTGCAGCGCATGGCGATGTCCGCAAGGCAGGTGTCCAGTTCTTCCAGGTGGTCGATCACTGAGTGCACCCCCAGGCTATACAGCGCCAAGGTGGCTCTGCCACGCGCCAGATCCTGCTCGTGCTGGGTCATAGCTTGCCACTGCACAGCGCCAACGCTGCACGCAGGGCTGCAGCCCGCCAGCCCCACTGTCCACAGGCCTGCGTTCAGGCCTGACTGCAGCAGTTTTGGCTCACCGCTGACCAGCACGCAGCCTTCGAGGCGTTCGCTGTTGATGCTCATCAGTGCCTGCCAGCAAGCGTTCGGTGCAGGCCATGGCGCCGCGTTGGCAGCGTGGCCCGTCAGCCAACGCGGCAACACACTGGCCAACCGCTCGCTCTGCAGGCTGCTCAGGTCGTCTAGCCAGATGCATGGCACCTGCGCATCACGCAGGCCAGCCAGCATCTGCAGGGCGCCAGGGGCGGGCAGGGGGCCGCTGGCGCTGGCCTGAACCAGGCAGCCGCGCAGGCCGAATAGTACAGCGGTGATGGCAGGTGCAGCGAGCATGGTAACGCTCCTGAAATAACCTGCAGGTTATTGCGCTATTGTTACCGGGCCGTGACGGCAACAGATGTTCACAAAATATTGAGCAAAAATGTGTAAAGCTGTTTATCAGCGAGCAAGGCTCTATACTGCCGCCTTACAGCAGCGCACCCGTTGCGCATGCGGCCGAGAAAATCGATGGAGAACATCTATGCGTAGGATCGGTGCCGGTGTGATCGAGCGTGTCACCCAGGCCTGTGTCTGCGCCAGCTTGCTGCTGGCGCCCGTTGCAGCCACTCACGCTGCTTCCGAGGAAGACCCTTGGGAAGCGGTGAACCGCCCCATCTTCCGTTTCAACGATACCATCGACACCTATGGCCTCAAGCCATTGGCCAAGGGTTATCAGTGGGTCACCCCGCAGTTTCTGCAGGATGGCATCCACAATATGTTCAACAACGTAGGCGACGTCAGCAACCTGGCCAACGATGTGCTGCAGTTCAAGCCCCATGCAGCGGGCGTGGACACGGCGCGGTTGATCGTCAATACCGTATTTGGCATTGGCGGCTTCTTCGATGTGGGCACCAAGATGGGCCTGCAGCGCAACGACGAAGACTTCGGCCAGACCCTGGGGCGCTGGGGTGTGCCCAGCGGCCCGTACGTGGTGATCCCGTTACTGGGGCCGAGCACCGTGCGTGACGGGCTGGCCAAGTACCCAGACAGCTATACCGAGCCCTACCGTTACATCAACGATGTGCCGGTGCGCAATTCGGTCTTCGCCCTCAATGTGGTCGACACCCGCGCCAGCCTGCTGTCGGCCGAGAAGCTGATGCAGGGTGACAAGTACATCTTCATTCGCAATGCCTACCTGCAGAACCGCGAGTTCAAGGTCAAGGACGGTGAAGTCGAAGATGACTTCTGATTGGTGAGCGATGATAAACGGCGGCCTGCGAGTCGCCGTTTTTGTAACAGTTCAATGCATCGCCAGGATGCGCAGGCCCAGTTTTTGCTGACCATCGGCCTGATCGGCGATCCAGACCACCTCGGTGCTGGCGTGCAGGCCCTTGAGTGCCGCGTGCTCGGAGTCGATACGGACCTCCAGTTGGTCGCCAACCCTGAAGTGCTGCGCCGCCTGCACCTGCATGCCGCTGCTGGAAAGGTCCAGGCACAGTGCGGCAATGACCTGCCCTTCGTGAAGAAGGCTGACCTCGGTATCGATCCGCATGCGGATGAAATCGCGTTTCTCGCTATGGCTGGAGGGCGTCTGGGGCATGCTGCATCCTTCCCAACAGGTTGTACGAATGTGCTTTCTTATAACTCTCGGTGATTTGCCCTGTAAAGAGCGGCCAACTCGACCGACGTACGCTTGAAACGCCTGACGGATGGGAGTACCGTCTGCGCCTGACACGGTATCTCGATTGGTTGCCTGGGCCCGGTTATTGGCCTACAACTCAAGTAGAGCGTTACCACAGAGTATTCCAGCAGTTGAGTGTCCGCTTTGCCGACACTGCTGCACCAACCCCAATCGGCGCCGTTCGCCCACATGCAGAAAATCAGTGCAACGCTGCTGATCATCGATGATGACGACGTGGTCCGTGCAAGCCTCGCCGCCTATCTGGAAGACAGCGGCTTCAGCGTCCTCCAGGCCGGGAATGGCCAGCAGGGGCTCCAGGTCTTCGAAGAACACCAGCCCGACCTCGTGATCTGCGATCTGCGCATGCCGCAGATGGGCGGGCTCGAACTGATCCGCCAGATCAGCGAGCGCGCCCCGCAATTGCCGGTGATCGTGGTGTCCGGTGCCGGCGTGATGAGTGACGCGGTCGAGGCCTTGCGCCTTGGCGCTGCCGATTACCTGATCAAACCGCTTGAAGACCTGGCAGTGCTCGAGCACTCGGTACGCCGTGCACTCGACCGTTCGCGGTTGGTGCTGGAGAACCAGCGTTACCGTGACAAGCTCGAGGCGGCCAATCGCGAACTGGAGGCCAGCCTGCACCTGCTGCAGGAAGACCAGACCGCTGGTCGCCAGGTGCAGATGAACATGCTCCCGGAGAGCCCCTGGACGCTCGGTGAGTTCACCTTCGAGCACCAGATCATCCCATCGTTGTACCTGTCTGGTGACTTCGTCGACTATTTTCGGGTGGACGAGCGGCGGATCGTCTTCTATTTGGCCGATGTATCCGGGCACGGAGCATCGTCGGCGTTCGTGACGGTGCTGCTGAAGTTCATGACCACTCGGCTGTTGTTCGAATTCAAGCGCAGCAGCAAGCTGCGTGAGTTCAAGCCGTCCGAGGTGCTCAGCCACATCAACCGTGGCCTGATCAACAGCAAGCTGGGCAAGCACGTAACCATGGTCGGTGGCGTGATCGATGAAGAAACCGGCCTACTGACCTACGCCGTGGGAGGCCACCTGCCGTTGCCGGTGTTGTATACCCCAGGCCAGGCGCGCTATCTGGAAGGCCGCGGGTTGCCGGTGGGGTTATTCGATGAAGCGAGCTACCAGGACCAGGTGATCGAACTGCCGTCGCAGTTCAGCCTGAGCCTTACGTCCGATGGCATCCTGGACCTTTTGCCAGGGCATACGCTCAAAGATAAAGAGGCGGCCTTGCCGGAGATCGTCAAGGCAGCGGGTGGTAGCCTGGATGGGCTGCGACAACGATTTGGATTGGCTACGCTTGGGGAGATGCCGGATGATATCGCCCTATTGGTGTTGAGCAGGAACCTTCAATGAGTACCGGTAGAATCCAGTTCGCCGAGCAGAGCGGTACCTTTGTACTGAAATTCGTCGGAGAAGTGCGCCTGACCCTGTGTTCGGCGCTGGATGCAACGATCGAGAAGATTTTCACTGCACTGAATTTCTCGACCATTGTCATCGACCTGACTGAAACCGAAAGTATCGACAGCACCACCTTGGGCCTGCTGGCCAAGCTGTCGATCCTGTCGCGGCAGAAGGTTGGCCTGTTGCCGACGGTGGTTACCACCAACCCGGATATTTCACGCCTGCTGCAGTCTATGGGCTTCGATCAAGTGTTCAATATCGTCGACCGCCCCATGCCCCGCCCTGAGTGCCTGACCGATCTGCCATCACAGGATCAGAACGAAGACGTGGTGCGTTCCAAAGTCCTTGAGGCGCACAAGATTCTGATGGGGCTCAACGACTCCAATCGCGAAGCTTTTCATGATTTGGTGAACGCCCTCGAGCGCACTTGAGATAGGGCCTGCCAGGTCGTGTTCGCGGTTAACGCCGCTGCCCAAGGCATCTGTGCGAACCGCTCCCACGGGTCAGCGCCAGTCTTCAAGAGTGGGTCTACCCGCGATAACGCCGTCGAGGCCTGCACAAGTCCCCAGCCCTATGGCGCAAATAAAACGGGCGGCAAATGCTCAGCATTTCCCGCCCGGCCAGAAAGCTAGAGAAGTTTGAGGCTTATTCGGCCATCAACTTCTCGAGTTTTTCCTGATCCCGCGCAAACTGGCGGATGCCTTCGGCCAGCTTCTCGGTGGCCATGGCGTCTTCGTTCATCGCCCAGCGGAATTGGCTTTCCGTCAGCACCTGCTTGGGCTCGCCGGCATTGCCCGGCTTGAGCATTTGCGGCAGCTCACCCTCATCGCTGCTGAGCTTGTCCAGCAGCTCCGGGCTGATGGTCAGGCGGTCGCAGCCAGCCAGCTGTTCGATCTGGCCGATGTTGCGGAAGCTGGCGCCCATGACCACGGTGTTATAACCATTGGCCTTGTAGTAGTTGTAGATGCGAGTGACCGACTGCACGCCAGGATCATCGGCACCAACGTACTCCTCGCCGGTGCTTTTCTTGTACCAGTCGTAGATGCGACCCACGAACGGTGAAATCAGAAACACGCCGGCATCGGCGCAGGCCTGGGCCTGGGCGAAGGAGAACAGCAGGGTCAGATTGGTCTGGATGCCTTCCTTTTCCAGCTTTTCGGCGGCGCGGATGCCTTCCCAGGTGGAGGCCAGCTTGATCAGCACGCGGTCTTTCGAAACGCCAGCAGCCTGGTATAGGTCGATCAGTTGCCGCGCTTTGTTCAGCAGGGCAGGCTCATCGAACGATAGACGTGCGTCCACCTCGGTGGAAATACGGCCCGGGATGACCTTGAGAATGCCAGAGCCCACCGCCACCGCGAATTTATCGCAGGCCAGGTCGACATTGCCCTTGGCATCGGCTTTCACCTGCTTGAGCAGCTCGGCATAGCCTGGGATGGCAGCGGCTTTGAGCAACAGCGACGGGTTGGTGGTGGCGTCGACTGGCTTGAGGCGGCTGATGGCATCCAGGTCCCCGGTATCGGCAACCACGGTGGTGAACTGCTTGAGTTGTTCCAGCTTGGAGGTCATTGGCGTGCTCTGTCCTGTGCATTTACTCGACATTACCCGAGCCCCGACGGGCGCTCAAGGGGCCAGTGGGGTAGGGCGTGATTGGCGACGGTGATGATTCGAGTCGGGCGCTGGCGTGAGGTTCCCTGGGGGCTTGATCTTGCACAGGCTGTGCTCTAAACCCCAGGGCTGGCGGCCCTAAATTAACGTGGAGGCGAGCGCGGCTCGCGATGTGCCGCGCCGGCGACGTTCGATGGCACCTACGCTGAAGATCGCGGGCCGAGGCCCCTAATCCGCCAACGCTAACCTTCCCTCTTACCGCCCTTGCATCAACTGCGCCGCTTGATCGAACACCTCCAGCGGCTGCGCCGCCTTGTGAATGTCCGCCGACAGCAACTGCCGGAACCGCCGGGCTCCTGGGAACCCCTGGCCGAGCCCCAGAATATGCCGGGTAACGTGATGCATCGCACCGCCGTTATGCATATGCGCCACGATGTAAGGCCGCAGCTGCTCGAGGGCCTCACTGCGCGTCACTACCGCCGCCTGGCTACCAAACAGTTGCTGGTCGACGTCGGCCAACAGGTATGGGTTGTGGTACGCCTCACGCCCCAGCATCACGCCATCGAAGGTCTCAAGGTGCGCTTGGCACTCTGCCAGGGTCTTGATACCGCCATTGAGCACGATCTCAAGGTCGGGGAAGTCTGTTTTCAACTGCGCCGCCACGTCATAGCGCAGGGGTGGAATCTCGCGGTTTTCCTTCGGCGACAGCCCCTCCAGAATCGCGATTCGCGCATGCACGGTAAAACTTTTGCAGCCCGCCTCACGTACCTGGCCAACGAAGTCGCACAACTCGGCGTAGCTGTCACGGCCGTTGATACCGATACGATGTTTGACTGTCACGGGCGTGGTAACAGCGTCCCGCATGGCCTTCACGCAGTCGGCCACCAGCGCCGGGTGTGCCATCAGGCAGGCGCCGATCATGTTGTTCTGTACCCGGTCGCTTGGGCAGCCGACATTGAGGTTAACCTCGTCATAGCCAGCTTGCTCCGCCAGTTTGGCGCAGGCGGCCAGGTCGGCCGGCACGCTCCCACCTAGTTGTAGCGCCAAGGGGTGTTCGGAAGCGTCGTGACGCAGAAAGCGCTCGGCGTCGTTGTGCAACAGGGCGCCGGTGGTGACCATTTCGGTGTACAGCAGGGTGTGCTTGGAAAGTAGGCGCAGAAAGAAACGACAGTGGCGGTCGGTCCAGTCCATCATGGGGGCAACGCTGAAGCGGCGTGACGGTTCAGGCGGCATGGTTTGTGGCTTTGAAGCTGATTCTAGGGGCATTCTGGTCTACGCATTATGGTGCCTTTATTGGTGGTTTTGAGCGTTTTGGCCTGGCATTGGGGGATGTACCACCGCCAGCCACGCTTGTACCACCGAGATCATGGCAACGATTAGAGCAAGGAAAAAGGCCGATGGGACGCTCAGTTACACCGTCCAGATCCGCCTCAAGAAAAAGGGTTTCATAGTTTACCAAGAAGCTCAGACATTCGCCCGCAAGCAGGCCGCTCGGGCCTGGGCAAAGCGACGAGAGACCGAGCTGGCTGTTCCTGGCGGGATCGAGCGGGCCAGTCGCAAGGGGCACACGGTCAAGAAGATGATCGAGCGCTAGTTGGTCGAAGCCGAGAGAGCCCGGCCGCTGGGTGAGACGAAGCGGCAAACGCTGAATGCCATCAAGAACAGCTCTTTGGGTGCAGTTTGATCAGCTTTCAGCCGCCGTTCCGGCAATCGTTGCCCAGCATTTTTCTAACGGGTCTGCTTTCGGCTGCGCTCAACCTAAAACCAGGCTCGTTCGTGTTGGCATTCATTCCCCAATCCGTCGATCCAGCTCGCGGATCGGTCAGTGTGCATAGGGTGATTCACAGGGGGCTTCGGATGAGCCCCGCGTTGTCATCAAGATGCTGACGCTCTGCCAACCAGTTTCCCATGGGTGGCGAGTTCTTCAGTGATGAAGGCCGAAATCATTGCACGGTAGACATGCTCCACGACCTCAGCCGAGGCACCAGTTTCGTCAGCCATTTCTCGAACCTTCCTTATCACTTGCTCAACTCGAGCAGGCGCACGCACATCATCGGTAGTTTTCTTGAAAGCAGCCGCTTGGGTCGCAAGCCGACCCCGTTTGGCGAGAAGCGAAACGAGGTTGCGGTCGATTTCATCGATCTCTTGACGGACTTCGTCCAGAGAGGTGCAAAGAACATCCATTTGCTTGACTTCCTTTTCACGAGGCTGCGTTTGCTTAGGGCAGGCAGTAGCTGGTGGGTTGGCACTGTATTGTAGCCTCTGGTGAATATCCGCAATGAGTCGTTAGCTGCGCTCGCCAAATGCCGCTTCGGGTTGATCCTTGCGCTGAGACATGTCACGGGGGAGGTGGGTGAGGTAGTCGTTGCACACCTGGTCGAGTCCGTTGTATTGCGCCTCTTCATGAATGCAGTGTCGATGGCTTGCACCCTCGCATGATGATGAAGCCAGTTGCTTGGCGGGCATTGGAGCATTGGTTGTGATTGCCCTAGGGCATGCGGGGGGAGGGGGCGTAAGTCGATGTGTCGATCACAGTGAATACCTCTCATTAGCTATACAAGCGTTCGGGCTCTGCGCCGGTACTCAAGTCAGGTGTTCGCCCGCAAGTAGCTAGCGCCAGCGTTGGCTAAGCGACGAGAGAATGAAATGGCCATCCTTATTGCTGGCCTCGCCCTAGCCATAGGAGCGTAGTCGTGGCGAAGGCGCCCACCTGGAATTGAAGAATTCACCAATGGCCATTGACGTGAGAGAACGATCGTTCTACATTGAATCCATGAGCAGACCAACGATAGATCACAGAGCCCAGATCCTAGCCACCGCCGAGAAACTCATTTACGAAAATGGGATCCATGCCACGGGCATGGATCTCCTGGTGAAAACTTCAGGCGTATCCAGGAAGGGTATCTATAACCACTTTGCGACCAAAGATGATGTCGCAGCAGCGGCTCTTAACGCCCGCGACGTACGCTGGATGAGCTGGTTCAGAAATGAATGCGACAAAGCGGCAACACCGTACGATCGCATCCTGAGCATGTTCACTGTTTTGAAGGGTTGGTTCGAGACGGAGGGTTTTCGCGGCTGTGCGTTCATTAATACGGCAGGCGAAGTAGGCGACCCCGATAGCCCCATCCGGCAGATCGCAAAGCTGCACAAGCAGAAGCTCTTGGATTATACCCTTGAACTGACTGAGCAATTGAACGCCGATCAACCGCTCGTGTTGGCCAGGCAGTTGTTTATCTTGATGGAAGGCGCAATCACCACGGCGCGCGTCATGGGTGATTATCACGCGGCTGATAATGCAAAGGAAGTTGCACAGATGTTGCTGAAAGAGCTTGTTCCTAAAGCTTGAGCTTCAGAGGCACTACTTACATTCATTCATCCAACTAGACTGGAGTCGCAACGATGTCCAATGCCCAAACTCGCCCGCCACTTCCTCCTTTCACTCGCGAAACAGCGATTGAAAAAGTTCGACTTGCTGAAGATGGCTGGAACAGCCGTGACGCGGAAAAAGTCTCGCTCGCCTACACGCTCAACACCCAATGGCGTAACCGCGCTGAATTCGCTACCAACCGTGAAGAGGCCAAAAGTTTCCTCACCCGTAAGTGGAAAAAAGAGCTGGATTATCGCTTGATCAAAGAGCTCTGGGCCTTTGCAGACAATCGGATTGCAGTCCGTTACGCGTACGAGTGGCATGATGATTCCGGTAACTGGTTCCGTTCTTACGGTAACGAGAACTGGGAATTTGAAGCGGACGGTCTGATGCATCGTCGCTTCGCCTGCATCAACGACATGCCGATCAAAGAAAGCGAGCGTAAATTCCACTGGCCACTGGGCCACCGTCCGGATGATCACCCAGGCCTGACTGAGCTTGGCCTGTAAATCATCGTTAACCTGATCCTTTTGCCTTCAAGGATCAGGTTTTTCGTTCAGACGCGTTACGTCACCGCCTTTGCGGTTTGTAATGCTCTTAGAACTGCCGACGTAAGGGTGGCCATTGCCCAGAGCGTCATCCTGTTCCAATGAGCGCCGATGGTCAGCCTCAATTGCGCAGCCAGCCCGCACGTATCGGCTTGGCCAACAAGCCGCGATAAAACCGCACTACCCAGTCAGTAGTGAGCAAGCCGACCCGTCGCCAAACTGGCGAAAGCCCAGCATAGGCCAGAAGCGAAACCAGCATCGCGCCCAGCATGTCGAGCGGAAAGTGCACGCCCAGGAACACCCGTGCCCAGGCTACGCTCAGCCCAGTCAACAGGATGATCACCCCCCAGCCTGATAGGCCATCGAGCAGCAGGGTCAATCCGATGCAGGCGAACACGGTCATATGGTCGCTTGGGAACGATGAGTCCGGGGCATGCATCATCCAAGTGTGCCCCAGCCCAATCACGAACGGCCTGGGATGGGGCCAGACTGCCCAGATCAGCTGGTTGGCGAGCAATGCGATTACGGTCACCAGCGCTGCTTTGAGCATCAGCCTGCGTTCTGCTGGATTGCCCCATAACCAGAAACCCACCAGCAACAACGGAAGTAGGTAGATCAGGCCAGCGGCGATGCCAATGGCACACTGAATCAGCCAGTGCGGCGTGTCGCCGCCAGCGTTTATCAGCATGAAAAGGCTGCGATTGAGAGTTTCGAGTTCGCCCATGATTTATGTCCCGGCTGTTGGTGCAAGCGCTGATTGCTTCAAGTAAAGCGGCTGGCTTGGTTCGAGTGATCATCCAGGGATGAAGATTGTGTCATCCACGCGCGATGGTGACTGGCATGAAAAAGGCCGATGGCGGGGTAGGTGATCTCGCCATCGGCCTTGTCGTCGCCCTGGGTGCAGCGCTACTGCGGCGTGGTGGCGGCAGTCTCCTGGGCATGGTCTGGCTTGTCCAGAGGCAACAGATCGAACTCATGCAGCCCGCCCTTGCGGTAAGGGTCGCCAATCCAGCGAGGTGCCACGGCAAACTGTGCATTGACCAGGCTCTTGGACGGCTCGTAGTTGTCATAGCTCAGCCCCGCCAAGTCCGACAAGGTATGGATCAAGTGCGCGCTGCTGTACGACCGATTGGCCATCGCCTTCAAGTCTCTTGGGTGCGTGGCTTGCCAACTGGGTGAAGTCCACAGCAGGAACGGCACCGTGTACATCGGCCGGGTCGGCGCGCCTTCGTTACGCCCAAGGCGGTCGTGGTCCCCGGAGCTGTATACCTCCTCACCATGGTCGGACAGGTACATCAAGAAACCATTAGGTGTGCTGGCCGAGTACTGCTTGATCAGGCTCGATACCACGAAGTCGTTGTAGCGCACTGCATTGTCGTAGAAGTTGTAGGTTTGCACCTGATCATCCGTCAGCGCTGCCGGGGCGCCCTTGCGGTCGGTGAAGTGCTTGTAGGCGTCCGGGTAGCGATAGCGGTAGTCCATGTGGGTGCCCAGTAGGTGCACGATGATGAACTTCTTCGGGGCAGGGTCCTGCAGGGCCTTTTCGAAGGGCGGCAACACTACTTCGTCATACTGACTGGCATTCTGGTTGCGCTGGTTGTTCAAGTACACCTGCTCGTCCGTCTGCTGGGAGAAGGTAGTGAGCATGGTGTTGCGCTTGGTCATGGTCTGCTGGTTGGTGATCCAGAAGGTTTTATAGCCTGCCTGTTTCATCAGGTTCATCAGCGACGGCTCGGTAAGGAAGCGGTCAGGATGCTGTTCGTCGCCGAAGGTGAGAATCTGCTGCATCACTTCGATGGTGTAGGGCCGCGGGGTAACTACGTTCTGGAACACCGTCAGGCTCTTGTCGGAGGCAGCCAGGGCGTCCAGGTTGGGGGTGGTGTCGCGGTTGTAGCCGTACAGGTGCATGTGCTCGCGGGTGGTCGACTCACCCAGCACCAGTACCAATGTGCGTGGGGCGTCGCCGCTGGCGTCTTTGAGGTTTTGCAGCGGGGGCAGGGCGGCGTTCTGGGCCAGCAGGTTTTGCATGTTGTTCAGTTGCTGCAGGTATTGGCGGTAGCCGACCACCAATTGCCAGGGCACGGCAGGCTCCATGCGTTGCTGGACCTTCTCGGCGGCGTCGGCGAAGGTGCGCTGCTGGGTCACCAGTTGCTTGTAGAACGGCAGCACCAGGTTGACCACCAGCACCAGTACCACCGCTGGAACACGGCTGTGCAGGGGTAAGGTGACAGGGCGTATGCGTGTCCACAGCAGCACGGCCCCTGCGGTGTAGGCCAGTAGGCCTAACATCAGCGCAATGCTGAAATACTGACTGAAGTACTCGCCCGCTTCGGCGGTGTTCGATTCGAACATCACGAAGATCACGCTCTGCGAAAACTCCTGGTGGTAGATGCCGAAATAGCTCAAGCCGACCAGCGAAGCCGCCCACAGCACTATGCCGATGATCGCGGCGAGGGTTCGGGTCAGGCGCGGCAACAACAGCACAGGCACGAACCATAAGGTGCTGAGGAACAAGGCATCGCGGAAACCGGCGAAACCGGTCGTGCCACTGAAGAGCAACAGTGCCTGTGTGACGCCGGAGAAGTACCAGAAGAACAGCAGGAGCCAGCCCAGGCCGGCCCAGTCCACGCGTTTGGACGCGGATGGAGATGCGGTGTTTGCCACGTGTGCCTCGTAGAACCATGGCGGCAGCTTGAGAGGGGCTGCCGGGAAGGCTGAGACGCTAGAGGGCGGGCCGTGAAAATTGCGTTAACGAATAATCGAAAAAATCTTAACAAATCATTGCGCTAGGTTTGGCCAAGCGGCTGCGGTCGCTAAAAAACCGATTTATCAGCCTTGCCGCGTTGATTGCCCCAGCCCTTTACCGGCCAGGGAGGGCTAGGTCGGTTTCAGAATACGCTTGGTCGTTCGTGCGCAACCCCCTGGCGCCATAAGTGCCATGCTTAAGGATGCCCATGAGCCTAGTGCGCGCAGACGCACGGCCATCGGCAAGGAGGCTCCCGTGCCCACGCCACCGTGTCGTGGCCGGTGTGCCGCAGCAGAACACGCTGGACACCTGCCCTCCACAACAATTCAGGCGGGGTCCGTGATGCCGAGGTCCGCTGTATGCCTGATCAATTGTTTCCCCTGCCGGTAATCCAGAACTTTCTCGACCGCGACAAGGACACCCCCGGTGCACTGTTGCCGATCCTGCACGCCATCCAACAAGCCTTGGGGTTCATCCCAGAGGCTGCCATCGCTGAAATTGCCCATGCCCTGAACCTGAGCCTGGCCGAGGTGCGCGGGGTGATCTCGTTCTATCACGACTTTCGCACCACGCCGCCTGCACGTCACACCTTGCGCCTATGCCGCGCCGAGTCATGCCAAAGCCGTGGTAGCGAAGCGCTGGCTGCGCAACTGCGAGATCAGTTGGGGCTGGATGACCATGGTACCAGTGCCGATGGGGCGATAAGCCTGCGCCCGGTGTATTGCCTGGGTGCCTGCGCTTGTTCGCCGGCACTGGAGCTCGACGGCCAGGTACATGCGCGGCTCACCCCCGATCGCCTGCGGGCGCTGGTCGATGGTTGCCTGGAGGGCGAAACATGCTGAAGTTGTGTATCCCCTGTGATTCGGTGGCGCGCGCGGTCGGTGCCGATCAGGTTGCTGCGGCCATCGAGGTAGAAGCCGCGCGCCGCCAGTTGCCGGTCCAGATCCTGCGCACCAGTTCACGCGGCCTGTACTGGCTGGAGCCGCTGGTAGAGTGTGAAAGCCCACAAGGGCGCCTAGGCTTCGGCCCGGTCAGCCTGGCCGACGTGCCGTCGTTGCTCGAAGCGCTGGTCGGGGAGGCTGGGGGCCACCCGTTGGCGCTGGGCCTGGTCGAAGACATTGCTTACCTGAAAACCCAACAGCGCTTGTTGTTCGCGCGTGCGGGCATCACCCGCCCGCTGTCGCTGGACGACTACCGTGCCCATGGTGGTTTCAAAGGCCTGGAAAACGCGGTGGCGCTCGATGGCGCCGCCGTGGTGGCAGCTGTGCTCGATTCTGGGCTGCGCGGGCGCGGGGGGGCGGCGTTCCCGGCTGGCATCAAATGGCGCACCGTGCGCGACGCGAGGGCAGGGCAGAAGTACGTGGTGTGCAACGCCGATGAAGGCGATTCTGGCACCTTTGCCGACCGGATGCTGATGGAGGGGGACCCCTTCCTGCTCATCGAAGGCATGATCATCGCAGGCCTCGCTGTTGGGGCCGACCAAGGCTACATCTATGTGCGCTCGGAATACCCAGATGCCATCCGGGTGCTCAATCAGGCCTTGGCCATCGCCCGTGACGCCGGTTACCTGGGCAGCGATGTGGCTGGCAGCGGCCAGGCCTTCGACCTGCAAGTACGGGTCGGTGCTGGCGCGTATATCTGCGGCGAAGAAACGGCGCTGCTCGAATCGATCGAAGGCAAGCGTGGCATCGTGCGTGCCAAACCGCCGCTGCCTGCTCTGGAAGGGTTGTTTGGCTTGCCGACCCTGGTGCACAACGTGCTTACCCTGGCCTCGGTGCCGACCATCCTGGCCGAAGGCGCAGCATTCTACCGAGATTTCGGCATGGGCCGCTCCCTGGGGACCATGCCCTTCCAGTTGGCCGGCAATATCCGCCACGGTGGGCTGGTGGAGCGGGCCTTTGGCCTGACCCTGCGCGAGTTGGTCGAAGGCTATGGTGGTGGTACCGCCAGCGGTCGGCCGCTCAAAGCCGCCCAGGTCGGCGGGCCGCTTGGCGCTTGGGTGCCGCCTGGGCATTTCGATACTCCGCTCGATTACGAGGCGTTTGCCGCCATGGGCGCGATGCTTGGCCACGGCGGCGTAGTGGTGGCCGACGACACCCTGAACATGGCCAGCATGGCACGCTTTGCTTTGCAGTTCTGCGCCGAGGAATCATGTGGCAAGTGCACGCCATGCCGAATCGGCTCCACCCGGGGCATGGAAGTCGTCGACCGGCTGATCGCCAGCGACGATCTGACCGAGCGCCATGACCATGCCCTGCTGCTGCGGGACTTGTGCGACACCCTGCAGTACGGCTCGCTGTGCGCCATGGGCGGCATGACCGCCTACCCAGTGGCCAGCGCGCTGAAGTATTTCCCCGCCGATTTCGGGCTGACCACCACGGAGGCCGCGCAATGATCAATCATTTCGACCCGCAAACCGATCTGGGTACCCCGGCTCGCGGAAGCGACGTGCAGGTAAGCCTGAACATCGACGGGCGCAACATCAGCGTACCGGCCGGCACCTCAGTGATGCGCGCCGCCGCCATGCTTGGCACCAGCATTCCCAAACTGTGCGCCACCGACAGCCTCGAGGCCTTCGGCTCGTGCCGTATGTGCATGGTGGAAATCGAAGGCATGCGTGGCTACCCGGCCTCGTGCACCACTCCGGTTACCGAAGGCATGGTGGTGCGCACGCAAACCTCACGCCTGGCCGACCTGCGGCGCAACGTGATGGAACTGTACATCTCCGACCACCCGCTGGACTGCCTGACCTGCTCGGCCAACGGCAACTGTGAACTGCAGACCGTCGCCGGGCAAGTTGGCCTGCGCGAGGTGCGCTATGGCTATGACGGCGAAAACCACCTGGCGGACAAAAAAGACATTTCCAACCCGTATTTCGACTACGAGCCGAGCAAGTGCATTGTCTGCAGCCGCTGCGTGCGTGCCTGCGAAGACATCCAGGGTACCTTCGCCCTGACCATCACTGGGCGTGGTTTCCAATCGCGCGTGGCGGCAGCCGGTGGCGACAACTTCCTGAACTCTGAATGCGTATCGTGCGGAGCCTGCGTGCAGGCCTGTCCAACGGCAACGCTTACCGAGAAGACCTTGGTGCAGCTTGGCCAGCCGGAGCGTGCAGTGGTCACTACCTGCGCGTATTGCGGCGTTGGCTGCTCGTTGCGAGCCGAGATGAAGGGCGACCAACTGGTGCGCATGGTCCCAGACAAGCACGGCGGCGCCAACCATGGCCACGCTTGTGTCAAAGGGCGTTTCGCCTGGGGCTACGCTACCCACCCAGACCGCATCACCAAACCGATGATCCGCAAGCGCTTGCAAGACCCGTGGCAGGAGGTGAGCTGGGAAGAAGCGGTGGCTTACGCCGCCAGTGAGTTGCGCCGCATCCAGCTCAAGTATGGGCGCGATTCCATCGGTGGCATCACCTCCAGCCGCTGCACCAATGAAGAAGCCTACCTAGTGCAGAAGCTGGTACGTACCGCCTTCGGCAACAACAACGTCGACACCTGCGCCCGGGTTTGCCATTCGCCAACCGGCTACGGTCTGAAGCAGACCCTAGGCGAGTCGGCGGGTACCCAAAGCTTCGACTCGGTGATGAAAGCCGACGTCATCCTGGTGATTGGCGCAAACCCCACCGATGCCCACCCGGTATTTGGGTCGCAGCTCAAGCGTCGCCTGCGCCAGGGCGCGCGGCTGATCGTCATCGACCCGCGGCGTATCGACCTGGTCGACTCGCCCCACGCCCGTGCCGAGCTGCACCTGCAACTGCGCCCGGGCACCAACGTGGCCATGCTCAACGCCCTGGCTCATGTGATAGTCACCGAGGGCTTGTTGGCGCAGCAGTTCATCGATTCGCGCTGTGAGACCGAGGACTTCGCCCGCTGGCGCGATTTCGTCAGCCTCCCAGAAAATGCTCCAGAGGCCCTTGCGGCTGTGTGCGGCGTGCCTGCCGAGCAGATCCGCGCCGCTGCACGGTTGTATGCCAGTGGCGGCAATGCCGCGATCTACTACGGATTAGGCGTGACCGAGCACAGCCAAGGCAGTACGGCGGTGATGGGCATCGCCAACCTGGCCATGGCCACCGGCAACATTGGCCGGGAAGGCGTAGGTGTAAACCCTCTTCGCGGGCAGAACAACGTGCAGGGCTCCTGCGACATGGGGTCATTCCCCCATGAGCTGCCCGGTTATCGGCATATCTCCAACGAAGGTGTGCGCGCCCAGTTCGAGCAGGCTTGGGGCGTGACCCTGCAACCTGATCCGGGCTTGCGTATCCCCAATATGTTCGAAGCGGCGCTGGACGGCAGTTTCAAGGCGTTGTACTGCCAAGGCGAAGACATCGCCCAAAGCGACCCCAACACCCAGCATGTGACCGCTGCCTTGATGGCGATGGAATGTGTAGTGGTGCAGGACATTTTCCTCAACGAGACGGCCAAGTTCGCCCACGTGTTCCTGCCGGGCAGCTCATTTCTGGAGAAGGACGGTACGTTCACCAACGCCGAGCGCCGCATCTCGCGCGTACGCAAGGTGATGGAGCCGCTGGCAGGCAAGGCTGACTGGCAGGCCACGGTGGCGCTGGCCAATGCCTTGGGCTACCCGATGAACTACCGCCACCCGGCCGAGATCATGGACGAGATCGCCCGCCTGACTCCAAGCTTCCACCGCGTGAGCTATGCCGAGCTCGATCGACACGGCAGCCTGCAATGGCCATGCAACGAAACCGCCCCCGATGGCACTCCGACCATGCACATCGACCAGTTCGTGCGCGGCAAGGGGCGCTTCATGTTGACCGGTTATGTGCCCACCGACGAGAAGGTCAACAGCCGCTTCCCGCTGTTGCTGACAACCGGGCGGATCCTCAGCCAGTACAATGTCGGCGCGCAGACGAGACGTACCGCCAACACTGCCTGGCATGACGCCGACCGCCTGGAAATACACCCCAGCGACGCCGAAAGCCGGGGGATCCAGGAGGGCGACTGGGTCGGTATCGGCAGCCGTGCGGGGCAGACCGTACTGCGTGCCAGGGTCAGCGCACGGGTGGCACCTGGGGTGGTGTACACCACCTTCCACTTCCCTGAGTCTGGCGCCAATGTGATCACCACCGACAATTCCGACTGGGCCACCAACTGCCCGGAATACAAGGTCACGGCGGTGCAAGTCAGCAAAGTGTTCCACCCCTCAGAGTGGCAGAAGCGGTATCAGGACTTCAGCGACGAGCAGCGGCGCCTGCTCAAGGAACGCCGTAGTGCGGAAAAAGCCGAGGTACGCCGATGAGCAGTGAAAACCTGGTCAAGATGGCCAACCAGATCGCCCACTACTTCGACAGCGAGCCGAACCGGGCTCTGGCGGTGCAAGGTGTGAGGCAGCATATCCAGAACTTCTGGACACCAGCGATGCGCCGGCAGCTCACCCAATGGATCACTGACCACGGCCGTGACGGGTTGGATGCCAAGGTGGTGGAGGCGTTGGGCTAGCACCTGCCTGATTGATGGCTTTCACGGGTGAAGCCGCTCCGGCGGGGGCACGCCCTGGTTGGCGCGGGTTCACCCGCGAGGGCGCAGATGTAGCAACATGAAATGTCCGTCATGTATGCAGGGCGAAACCCGCCGCGATGCTAACCTCGCGGCATCACTCGTCATGGATAACGGCTATGGACATGAACTGGCACCAGGCCTTGCAAGAGAGCCTGAGCTGGCTTGCAATCGCCTCGTTCATCACCCTCATCGGTTTTCTTGCCGCCGCCACCCTGGCGGTGCGCTACACGCGCTGGGGCAGCCAGTTCTGGCAGTTGGCAGGGCCGTATTTCACTTTCCGGCGCAGTTGGCGGCCGCTGCTGGTGTTCGGCCTGCTGCTGGTGCTGACGTTGTTCTCGGTTCGCCTGAACGTGCTGTTCTCGTTCTGGTACAACGGCTTCTACAGCGCCTTGCAGGCGCTGGACCAGAAGGCATTCTGGTACCTGCTGGGGGTGTTCGCGGTATTGGCCACCATCCACGTGCTGCGCTCGCTGTTCACGTTCTACGTCACCCAGGCCTTCAGTATTCAGTGGCGAATCTGGCTAACAGAGCGCTTGACCGGTGACTGGATGAAAGGCGATGCCTACTACCGGGGCCGCTTCCTGCCCGAGCCGGTGGACAACCCTGACCAGCGTATCGAACTGGACGTCAACGCGTTCGTCGGCAATTCGGTATCCCTGGCTTTGGGGGCTGTCAGTGCATTGGTGTCGCTGGTGGCTTTCACCGGCATTCTTTGGGGGCTGTCGGCGCCGTTGACGATTGCTGGGTACGAGATCCCTCGGGCGATGGTGTTTGCCGTCTATGTGTACGTGCTGATCGCCACGTGGATTGCCTTTCGCCTCGGCAAGCCGCTGATTCGCCTGAATTTCCTCAACGAAAAGCTCACCGCCAACTTTCGCTACGCGTTGATGCGCTTGCGCGAGAACGCCGAGAACATCGCCTTTTACCAAGGCGCGTCGGTTGAGCGGGCGACGTTGCTGGGCCGCTTTGGTGCATTGATCGCCAACGTCTGGGCGCTGGTATTCCGGAACCTGAAGTTCAGCGGCTTCAACCTTGGGGTCAGCCAGATGGCGGTGGTGTTCCCCTTCATCCTGCAAGCGCCGCGTTTCTTCAGTGGGGCGATCAAGCTGGGCGATGTGATGCAAACCTCCAAGGCATTTGGCGAAGTGCAGGATGCGTTATCGTTCTTCCGTGAGTCATACGACACATTCGCCCAATACCGCGCCACCCTTGATCGTTTGACCGGTTTCCTTGATGCCAACGACCAGGCTGCCGCGCTGCCAAGCGTGACGACCCAAGACCAGGCGCGGGCGCTGGACATCACTGGTCTGCAAGTAATGCGTCCGGACGGCCATGCGCTGATCGCCGACCTCAACCTGCGCCTGCACAGTGGTCAGGCGCTGCTGATCAAAGGGCCGTCGGGCAGCGGCAAGACTACCTTGCTGCGCGCTTTGGCAGGCCTGTGGCCCTATGCCGAAGGCCACGTGCGGCGCCCGTTGGGCACCCAAGCGCTGTTCCTGTCGCAGCGGCCTTATCTGCCCTTGGGCGACCTGCGTGCCGCAATCGCTTACCCGGCCGACATTCAGCCCGGTGATGAGGCGCGGATGCAGGAGGCCTTGCACAAGGTCAATTTGGCACACCTTGCCGAGCGCCTGGCGGTGAGTGCGGACTGGTCGAACATTCTGTCGGTCGGTGAGCAGCAGCGTCTGGCATTTGCACGAGTGTTGTTCAACCGGCCGCAGGTGGTGTTCCTCGATGAATCCACTTCGGCCATGGATGAGGGGCTGGAACATGCGATGTATACGCTGTTGCGCCAGCAGATGCCCGAGACCTTGTTGGTGAGTGTCGGACATCGCAGCACGCTGGCCGATTTCCATACCCACCGGCTGGAAGTGGATGGGCAGGGCGGTTGGTCGTTGCGCCAGCAAGAGGTTTTGGCCTGACTCTGCGCAGGCCTCTTTAACCTACGCGAGCGTGTTCATTTAAGCTTGGCCCTCAGGCTGGCCGCCCGAGCATTCATTGAGAACGTTGCGCTGTTCCAGCCAGGCCTGGAAACAGCTGAACGTGTCGATAGCGGCCTGTAAGGTGGTGGCTTGAGCACCTGATGCCTTGCCAAGCCGGTCGAGGAAGCTTCGCCAATAGCTCCCTGTGAGCTCGCCGTACACGTCGAGAAAGGCCCCGCCCCCCTCTTGGCCGATGCCCAGGCGCTCGGCCATCGCTCGCTTGAGCACTTGCCCGCCCAGAGTCGAGCCTTCCACCACGTACATCACACCCAGCACGCAGGCCTCGTCCTCGGCTAAGGGCAGTGCTTGGCACAGGGGCAGGGCGTCGATATCGGCGTCGCTCAGGCCCAATGCCCTCAAATCGCGAGCCAGGATGTGTGCTTTGCGCCGTTCCGGCTCCTGATAAACACCCAATAGATGTTCCAGTGCGGCATGAAAACCGTAGTAGGCCTGTAGAAGGCGACGGTAGGCGGCCTCATCGAACAGGGGGCTGAAAAACGGTAGGCGCGCCTCCAGCGCCTTGTGACAATCGCGGGTGCTTTCGCGCAAAGCGAGGAGCATGGGGCTGGGGGGATTGGCGGGCATCGATCTCGCTCTGGTGGCATTCAGCCGAAATAGGAGTGACGATGCTAACCTGATGTTCCGCGTGGGCGCGACGTTGTAGCGGTAAAAATGTCCCCGGCGTGTTAAATCAGTCGGCCCGACTTGCAAAGAAGAATGCCCTGGTGAGAGCCGTACGTTTGACCTTGGTTTGCCATGCCCTGACCCAGGCCCAGAAGCAGGGGTACTTGGCGCAGCCCAACGACTGCATTGTGCCTGTGTCGGGCGATCCGCTGGCGTTGCCTCAGGGTACACAACTGCTTGCCGCACCGGAGCGGCGCACGGTGCAGACCGCGACCTGGCTAGGTGAAAGCGTGCACATCGAGCCCGCGTTGGCTGATGGTGCACTGGGCCACTGGCAGGGTTTGCCGCTCAAGCAAGTGCAGGCCGAGCAGCCGGAGGCACTGGCGCAGTGGCTTGCAGACCCATTATGTGCTCCCCCTGACGGAGAGCCGTTCGTCCAGGTGTGCGAACGGGTGGGCGCCTGGTTGAGCGCCTTCGACAGGCCCGGTCAATGGTGGGCGGTGACTCACCCTTGGGTGATTCGCGCAGCATTGGTCAGCGTACTTGAGTGCCCCATGGTCAGCGCGCAGCACATCGATGTCATGCCGCTGTCGCAGCTTGCGCTGAGCCGCGCTGGGCGATGGCGCTTCCGGCTGGGCTAAGCAAGCGCCGGCTGCGGGTCAGAAGGCCAATTTGTAGCCAATCAGCAGCAACATGGTCGCCAGGCAAGGGCGCAGCACACGGTCAGAAATACGCCCGGTGAGGTGGCTACCCAGGTAGATGCCCGGCAGCGAGCCCAGCAGCAGGTAACCCAGTAGCGACCAGTCCATGTTGCCCATGCCGGCGTGGCCAATACCGGCAACCAGGGTCAGGGGCACGGCGTGGGCGATTTCGGTGCCTACCAGCCGACGCGTGGCAAGAAACGGGTACAGCAGGAACAGCGCCACGGTGCCCAAAGCGCCAGCGCCGATCGAGGTGAGTGTGACCATGATGCCCAGCACCACACCGGTGATTACGGTAAGGGTGTTCAGGCTGCGGTCGCTGAGGTGATAGTGATCGCCGGCGTGCCGGCTGGCGAAAGCCTGCAGGCGCGACTTGAACAGGATGGCCAGGGCGGTGAGGATCAACACAATCGCCAGGCCCTGCTTGATGATCGCATTCAGCGCCGTGGTATCGGTATGCAGGGTGCTGAGAAACCACAGCGTCAGGGCTGCTGCCGGTACGCTGCCCAAGCTGAGCAGGCCGGTGATCTTCCAGTCGATGTTCTTGTTACGGGCGTGAACCCAGATACCACCACCCTTGGTGATGGCGGCGTATAGCAGGTCGGTGCCTACGGCAGTGGCCGGGTTGATGCCGAACCACAGCAGGATCGGGGTCATCAACGATCCGCCGCCAACCCCAGTCATGCCTACGATGAAACCCACAACCAGTCCGGCAATGGTGAAACCAAAAGATCCTACATCCATACGCTACTCGACTGCCCAGCTTTGCCCGTTATCGGATGGGTGCCAGCATATAGGGAGTTTTTTATAGCCAAATAGACTTGTTCGTTATTAGGTTATAACCATGGGCGGTATTCGAAAGGTTGGTTGCAGGTTTAACGGCCATGCGTGCCCCTCCTACCGAGCGCCGCAACCATAGCGCTCGATAGGGTTCTTTGAATGACCGTTTGCAGGCCTCAGATGCGGAAGCTGCCCACCAAATGCTTCAAGCGCCCGGCCTGCTGAGCCAGCGCGTCGCAATGCTGCAGGGTCTGGTTGAGGTTTTCCACCCCCTGTTGATTCAGCGCGTTGATTTGTGTGATGTCCAGGTTGAGGCTCTCGACCACTGCTGTCTGCTCCTCGGTAGCGGTTGCGACCGACTGGTTCATGCCGTCGATTTCGCCGATACGCTGGGTGACGCTGGCCAGGCGCTCGCCGGCCTGGTTGGCCACCTGCACGGTCTGCTCGCTGGAGACCTGGCTAGTGTTCATGGTATGCACCGCCTCGCGCGAGCCTACTTGCAGGCTGGTGATCATGCGGTGGATCTCTTCGGCTGACTCCTGGGTGCGGTGCGCCAGGTTGCGCACCTCATCCGCGACCACGGCAAAACCACGCCCCGCTTCACCTGCACGAGCCGCCTCGATGGCCGCGTTGAGCGCCAGCAGGTTGGTCTGTTGGGAGATGCCCTTGATCACGTCGAGAATCTTGCCAATCTCGTCGGTGCTGGCATTGAGGGTTTCTATTTGTTCACACGACTCGCTGATACGTTGCGACAGCGCAGTCATGGCGCCGATCGCCTGCTCGACCACTTCGCGGCCACCGTGGGCCTGCTCGCTGGCACCGCTGGCGTGTTGCGAGGCATCGGCCGCATTGCGCGCGATCTCCTGAGTGGCGGCCCCCAATTGATTGATTGCCGCGGCCACGCTGTTGGTGCGCATGCTTTGCTCTTCGGAACCGATGATCGAGGCATTGGAGGCATTGACCACTTTTTCCGACAGGTCATGGACCAGCCGAGTGGCTGAGGACACCTCGCTGATCGACGCGTGAATGCGTTCGACGAAGCGGTTGAACGAGCTGGCCAGTTCACCGAATTCGTCCTGGTGCTGTACGTCCAGGCGGCGGGTCAGGTCACCTTCACCTTCGGCGATGTCTCGCATGGCGCGGCCCATGGTAGTCAGTGGGCGCATCAGCACTGGAATCAGCAGGCCCAGCAGCACGGCGATGGCCACCACGGCGATGAGCATGGCGATGATCGCCGAGGTGCGGAACTGGGTCAGTGCCGCATAGGCCTTGCCCTTGTCGATCGACAGGCCGATGTACCACTGTGCAGAGGGCAGGCCGGCGACCGGGGCGAACGAAATCAGCCGCTGCTCACCGTTGAGGGTGACGTCCTGCATGCCCGGCGCTACGCGCAAGCCGCTGCCGGGGTATATGTCCTTGAGGTTTTTCATCACCTGGTCTTTGTCTGGGCTGACGATGACCTGGCCACTGCTGTCGGCCAAGAAGGCATGACCAATGCCCCCGAAGTCGACCGAGTTGATGATCTGTACCAGGGTGTCGAGGGTCAGGTCGCCGCCGACCACGCCGATCAAATCGCCGTTCTGCCTGCTTTTCACTGGCACTGCGATGGTCACCATCAGGCCACCGACTGCGCCCTGGTAAGGCGGGGTAAGCAGCGTTTGACCGGCGCTGGCCGCGCTGGTGTACCACGGCCGCTGGCGTGGGTCGTAACCGGCTGGCATCTGGGTGTCAGGGCGCTGGGTGAAAACGCCGTTGGCCTGGCCCAAGTAGGTGAAAAGGAAGTTTCGCGTGTAGGAGGGCTGCTCGATCAACCCACCCAGGGTAGCGCCTGCCCCTTGTTCGGCAATGTCCTGAGCCAGGTTTTCCAGCACCAGAATGCGCCCGCTCATCCAGTTCTGAACGCTGCTGGCGGTCAAGGCACCGGCCTGTTGCACGGAAGACTCGATGTTCTGGCGCAGGCTATTGCGTTGCAGGTAGTCGTTGTAGAGGGTGAACAATGCAAAGGCCAGCACCACGACACCGCAGGCGCTGAGCAGAATTTTGTGGCGAAATTTCAGGTTCATGTTTCGAGACCTTGAGCCAGGGAGGGATGAGCGCCGCGCGCTTGTGGCGCGATGGCAAAACCTTACCTCAGAACTA
>NZ_JBJJLN010000020.1:0-82067 GCF_046230725.1 Pseudomonas sp. KCJK9000
TGGGGTGCTAATCCGGGCTGCTTTGGGCAGATACCGGCCGCCCTTTGCCTATGCAAGCCTCCAACCCATAGCTATCATGCCAGCCTTATTCCAAGTCGAGACTGGCATGCTGAAGTTGTTGAATCTCCTCAAGGATGGCCGATTCCATTCCGGAGAAGCCTTGGGGGCAGCCCTCGGGGTGAGTCGCAGCGCCGTTTGGAAGCAGCTGCAACACCTGGAATCCGAGCTGAACCTTACCATTCATAAGGTTCGTGGGCGTGGCTACCAGTTGGCTGCACCCCTGAGCTTGCTTGATGCGCAGCTTATCAATGAGCTTAGCGAAGGTGAGGCCTGGCCCGTTTTCATCCACGACACCATAGACTCGACCAACGCTGAAGGTCTGCGCCTTGCTAGTAAGGGGCAATCCACTCCATTCCTGGTTCTGGCTGAGCGTCAAAGTGCTGGGCGTGGTCGCCGCGGGCGTATGTGGGTGAGCCCCTTCGCGGAAAACCTCTATTACAGCCTGGTGTTGCGCGTCGATGGCGGAATGCGTCAGCTAGAGGGGCTCAGCTTGGTTGTAGGGTTGGCGGTGATGCGCACCTTACAAGGTTTTGGAGTCAAGGACGTGGGCTTGAAGTGGCCCAACGACGTGTTGGTCGCCGGGCAGAAGATAACGGGGATCCTTCTCGAGCTCGTGGGTGATCCTGCGGACGTTTGCCATGTGGTGCTCGGAATAGGCATCAATGTGAATATGCAAGTCAACGAGCAGGTCGACCAGCAGTGGACATCGATGCGGCGTGAAATAGGTACGACGATCGACCGTAATCGCTTGGTGGCCACGCTCAACCAACAACTGCAGCATGAATTGACCAGGCACCGGCGCTACGGTTTTGCGGCGTTTCAGGAAGAGTGGGAGCAGGCGCATCTCTGGCAGGGGTGTAACGTGTCCCTGATTGCAGGTAATAGCCAGATCGATGGTGTTGTGTTGGGTGTGGATGGGCAGGGTGGATTGCGTCTGGACGTCGATGGTGTGGAAAAGAGCTTCAGTGGTGGTGAGCTCAGTTTGAGGTTGCGTGATGATTCTTGAGCTCGATTGCGGAAACAGCTTCATCAAGTGGCGTGTCATTCACGCTGCCGACGCCACCATCGTAGGGGGCGGCATTGTAGATTCCGACCAGGCACTGATCGATGACGTCAGGGCGCTGGCTTCCTTGCGGCTTACCGGTTGCCGAATCGTCAGTGTGCGCAGCGAAGATGAAACTTCGGCGCTATGTGCGCTGATCGACAAGGCGTTTGCCGTGCTTGCCCGAGTTGCCGAGCCTGCCCGTGCAATGGCAGGCGTGCACAACGGATATGAGGATTACCAGCGCCTGGGCATGGATCGCTGGCTGGCAGTGCTTGGCGCCTTTCACCTTGCTAAAGGTGCATGTCTGGTCATTGACTTGGGGACAGCGGCAAAGGCTGACTTCGTCTCTGCGTCAGGAGAGCACCTCGGTGGCTACATTTGTCCTGGTATGCCATTGATGCGTAGCCAACTGCGTACACACACCCGCCGTATCCGTTATGACGATGCATCGGCCGAACGTGCCTTGAGTAGTCTCTCACCGGGCCGGTCCACTGTAGAGGCGGTAGAGCGTGGGTGTGTATTGATGCTGCAAGGTTTTGCTCGCACCCAGCTGGAGCAGGCGCGTGCCTTATGGGGTGATGATTTCTCAGTGTTCCTGACAGGGGGAGATGCACCGCTGGTACGAGAGGCGGCGCCACAGGCCAGGGTGGTCCCCGACTTGGTGTTCGTTGGCCTGGCAATGGCCTGTCCGCTGGACTGAGGTGTTTATGCGTTGGTTGTTTTTGCTGTTGTTGGTGCTCAATGCCTTCTATTACGTGTGGAACCAGCAGCAGGCTCCACTCAGGGCCAAGGACGTCGCCCCGCTGTCTTTGTACAAGGGCAGCCAGCAAGAAATTCGTCTGCTTAAGGAAACAGGCGCAACTGCTGCAGGGCAGCGCCGTGACGAGTGCCTGGTGGTGGGCGGCGTTTCGGCTCGCGAGCAGCTCGAGGCGCTGCGTCAACGGTTGGTGAGCCTGGATATCAATGCAGCCCCCGTGTCTGGTCAATTGCCTGGTGCTGATGGTTTGTGGCTCAAGGTGTCGCCGGAAAGCGAGCGTTTGCTGGACCAAACCGTGCTCGATGCACTTTCTAATGATTTCAAAGACTTAAAACATAAAATTATTTTCTGCCAGGGTATTGCAACTGGTGAATAGCTTGATAGAATGGCGCCCGCTTCACAGGGAACACCACTTAGGTGGCAGAACTGGAAGCGAGTGTCAAAGCAGCTAAGTTTCAGATTTGATTGAAAAAATTTGAAAAAACGCTTGACACTAGGACGGTAGACACATAGAATGCCGGCCACATCTGGAGGGATTCCCGAGCGGTCAAAGGGGACGGACTGTAAATCCGTTGCGAGAGCTTCGAAGGTTCGAATCCTTCTCCCTCCACCAGTTTTAGCGAGAGCCGCAAGCTCCGCGGGTATAGTTTAGTGGTAGAACCTCAGCCTTCCAAGCTGATGATGCGGGTTCGATTCCCGCTACCCGCTCCAAGTTTGCTGGATTTTGCGCATAGTGTTTCGCTCTTGTAGCTCAGTTGGTAGAGCACACCCTTGGTAAGGGTGAGGTCAGCGGTTCAAGTCCGCTCAAGAGCTCCATATAAACAAGGCAGATATGAAAATATCTGCCTTTGTTTTATCAGCGTAATGCTATTTCTTCTGCGGAGGATTGTATCGATGGCTAAGGAAAAGTTTGATCGTTCCCTTCCCCACGTTAACGTCGGCACTATCGGCCACGTTGACCACGGTAAGACCACTCTGACCGCAGCTCTGACTCGCGTCTGCTCCGAAGTTTTCGGTTCGGCCGTCGTTGAGTTCGACAAGATCGACTCGGCTCCAGAAGAAAAAGCACGCGGTATCACCATCAACACCGCTCACGTCGAGTACAACTCGAACATTCGTCACTACGCTCACGTTGACTGCCCAGGTCACGCTGACTACGTGAAGAACATGATCACCGGTGCTGCCCAGATGGACGGCGCGATCCTGGTTTGCTCGGCCGCCGATGGTCCGATGCCACAAACCCGTGAGCACATCCTGCTGTCCCGTCAGGTAGGCGTTCCGTACATCGTGGTCTTCCTGAACAAGGCTGACCTGGTAGACGACGCTGAGCTGCTGGAACTGGTCGAGATGGAAGTTCGCGACCTGCTGTCCACCTATGACTTCCCAGGCGACGACACCCCGATCATCATCGGTTCGGCTCGTATGGCGCTGGAAGGCAAAGACGACAACGAAATGGGCACTACCGCTGTTAAGAAGCTGGTAGAAACTCTGGATGCTTACATCCCAGAGCCAGTTCGTGCTATCGACCAGCCATTCCTGATGCCGATCGAAGACGTATTCTCGATCTCGGGTCGTGGTACCGTTGTTACCGGCCGTATCGAGCGTGGTATCGTCCGCGTTCAGGATCCGCTGGAAATCGTTGGTCTGCGTGACACCACCACCACCACCTGCACCGGTGTTGAGATGTTCCGCAAGCTGCTGGACGAAGGCCGTGCTGGCGAGAACTGCGGCGTTCTGCTGCGTGGTACCAAGCGTGACGACGTTGAGCGTGGCCAGGTTCTGGTCAAGCCGGGTTCGGTCAAGCCGCACACCAAGTTCACCGCAGAAGTCTACGTTCTGTCGAAAGAAGAAGGCGGCCGTCACACTCCGTTCTTCAAAGGCTACCGTCCACAGTTCTACTTCCGTACCACTGACGTGACCGGTAACTGCGAACTGCCGGAAGGCGTTGAAATGGTAATGCCAGGTGACAACATTCAGATGACTGTTACCCTGATCAAGACCATCGCAATGGAAGACGGTCTGCGCTTCGCTATCCGTGAAGGCGGTCGTACCGTCGGCGCCGGCGTCGTAGCAAAAATTATTGAATAAGTAGTTGATTTACTTGATCAGGCCGGTATAATGGCCGGCCTGATACAGCGTTACAGGTCAGTAGCTCAATTGGCAGAGCGACGGTCTCCAAAACCGTAGGTTGGGGGTTCGATTCCCTCCTGACCTGCCATTTCACCTCGGTGTGATGGCTTTCTTCTTACAGGATCCTCCTTGATGACTCCCAAAACTGAAGCCCAAGAATCGCGTTTTGATCTGTTCAAGTGGCTGGCTGTAGTGGCTTTGGTGGTTGTCGGTGTCGTGGGTAACCAATACTACTCCGCTTCTCCGATTCTGTACCGTGTCCTCGTACTTCTCGCCCTGGCTGCTGTCGCAGGCTTCGTAGCTCTGCAGACTGCGAAGGGTAAGTCGTTCTTTGCGCTGGCGAAGGAAGCTCGTACCGAGATCCGTAAAGTCGTGTGGCCGACCCGCCAGGAAACCACCCAGACCACACTGATTGTTGTGGCTGTTGTGCTGGTTATGGCACTGCTGCTGTGGGGGCTTGATTCCCTGCTCGGCTGGGCGGTCTCCCTGATCGTTGGCTAAAGGTGTCCCGTGGCTAAGCGTTGGTATGTTGTGCATGCTTACTCGGGTTACGAGAAGCATGTAATGCGCTCCCTGATCGAGCGTGTGAAGCTGGCTGGTATGGAAGACGGTTTCGGCGAGATCCTGGTCCCGACCGAAGAAGTCGTAGAAATGCGCAACGGCCAGAAGCGCAAAAGTGAGCGTAAATTCTTCCCTGGCTACGTTTTGGTCCAGATGGAGATGAACGAAGGGACTTGGCACTTGGTCAAGGATACCCCTCGTGTGATGGGCTTTATCGGTGGGACTGCAGACAAACCTGCACCGATTACCGATAAAGAAGCTGAAGCTATCCTGCGTCGCGTTGCCGATGGTAGTGACAAGCCGAAGCCTAAGACGCTGTTCGAGCCGGGTGAAGTGGTTCGAGTCATTGATGGTCCGTTTGCAGACTTCAATGGTAGTGTCGAAGAGGTTAACTACGAGAAGAGCCGCTTGCAGGTTGCAGTGCTCATTTTCGGTCGCTCTACTCCGGTAGAGCTCGAGTTCAGCCAGGTCGAAAAGGTCTAGGCGGACGAAGCATCCCATACCCCGCAGTCTTATGTGCTGCGGGGTTTTGTCGTCACTGGGATAAAACGCAAGTCATCCGGGGAGCCATCAGGCGTTCGTACCCGATTTTGGAGTAGCTCATGGCTAAGAAGATTCAGGCTTACATCAAGCTGCAAGTTAAGGCCGGCCAGGCCAACCCAAGCCCACCCGTTGGTCCAGCACTGGGTCAACACGGTGTGAACATCATGGAGTTCTGCAAGGCCTTCAACGCCCGTACTCAGGGTCAAGAAGCCGGTCTGCCGACTCCAGTTATCATCACTGTTTACAGCGACCGTAGCTTCACCTTCGAGACCAAGAGCACCCCTGCCTCGGTTCTGCTGAAGAAAGCTGCTGGCCTGACCAGTGGTTCGGCTCGCCCGAACACCGTGAAAGTCGGTACCGTTACCCGCGCTCAGCTGGAAGACATCGCCAAGGCTAAACAGGCTGACCTGACTTCCGCTGACCTGGACGCAGCTGTACGCACCATCGCTGGCTCTGCCCGCAGCATGGGCTTGAACGTGGAGGGTGTGTAATGGCTAAGCTGACCAAGCGCCAAAAGGCAATCGCCGAAAAAATCGAAGCAGGCAAGGCCTACAACTTCGAAGAAGCCGCAACCCTGCTCGCTTCGCTGCCGGCTGCCAAGTTCGTAGAGTCCTACGACATCGCCGTTAACCTCGGTGTTGACCCGCGTAAATCCGACCAGGTCGTTCGTAGCGCTACTGTGCTGCCACACGGTACTGGCAAGACTGTTCGCGTTGCCGTCTTCACCCAGGGCCCAGCTGCTGAAGCCGCTTTGGCTGCCGGCGCTGACCGTGTAGGTATGGACGATCTGGCTGCCGAAATGAAAGGCGGCGACCTGAACTATGACGTCGTTATCGCATCGCCTGATGCCATGCGTGTTGTAGGTCAGCTGGGTCAGGTGCTGGGTCCTCGCGGCCTGATGCCTAACCCGAAAGTTGGTACCGTGACTCCAGACGTAGCCGGCGCTGTCAAAAACGCCAAGGCTGGTCAGGTTCGCTACCGTACCGACAAGAACGGTATCATCCACACCTCCGTTGGCAAAATCGGCTTCGAAGCTGACAAGCTGAAGGAAAACGTTGAAGCCCTGATCGCTGATCTGAAGCGTATCAAACCAGCTTCTTCGAAAGGTATTTACGTTAAGCGCGTTACCCTGAGCACCACCATGGGCCCAGGTCTGATCATCGATCAAAGCTCGCTGAACGTGTAAGAACAAAGCAGCGCGATGTGTCGCGCTGCTTGCAAAAATTGGGGTCCCTGCCTGGCGGGGGCTATCCAAGACCGTAGGCGGCGTAAGCCTTAAAACCCCAGCCCACGCAGATGGTGCTCCCGATTCGTTACCGAATCAGACACCAAAACGACATCCGGCTTCGGCCAGATGAAACGGTAAAAACCAGGAGTAAACCCGTGGCAATTAAACTCGAAGACAAGAAGGCCATCGTCGCTGAAGTCAACGAGGCTGCCAAAGTCGCCCTGTCCGCTGTCGTGGCCGATGCCCGTGGTGTGACTGTAGGCGCAATGACCGGACTCCGTAAAGAGGCCCGCGAAGCTGGCGTATACGTACGTGTCGTACGTAACACTCTGCTCAAGCGCGCTGTTGAAGGCACCGAATTCTCGATCCTCAACGACGCGTTCAAAGGCCCGACCCTGATTGCTTTCTCCCACGAACACCCGGGCGCTGCTGCTCGTCTGTTCAAAGAGTTCGCCAAGGGTCAGGACAAGTTCGAGATCAAGGCAGCTGCGTTTGACGGCAAGTTCCTTGCCGCTAACCAGATCGACGTGCTGGCAACTCTGCCAACGCGCGACGAGGCTATCGCACAGCTGATGAGCGTAATCCAAGGTGCAACCAGCAAGCTGGCTCGTACCCTGGCAGCTCTGCGCGACCAGAAAGAAGCTGCTGCTGCCTAAGGCACGCGCGACTCTTTCAAAATCATACGTTTAATTTGATGGCTGCGTAGGCTGTCACCCCAATACAGGATTTAAGTCATGTCTCTGACTAACGAGCAAATCATCGAAGCGATCGGCCAGAAAACTGTTCTGGAAATTGTTGAACTGATCAAAGCGATGGAAGAAACCTTCGGCGTTACCGCTGCTGCCGCTGTTGCCGCTGGCCCAGCTGCTGCTGCTGCCGCTGTTGAAGAGCAGACCGAGTTCAACGTTGTTCTGGTTGAAGCCGGCGACAAGAAAGTGAACGTGATCAAAGCCGTTCGCGAACTGACCGGTCTGGGCCTGAAAGAAGCCAAAGAGAAAGTCGACGGCGCTCCTCAGGTTGTAGCTGAAGGCGTTTCGAAAGAAGCCGCTGAAGACGCTAAGAAGAAGCTGGAAGAAGCAGGCGCTAAAGTCGAGCTGAAGTAATTTCGACTTTGCGATGCCAGCCTGAGCGTTGAGCGACAGGCTGATGGCTGGTGGCTTATGCCACCGGCCTTTTTCCGTTATTGGTGGCTGGTCAAGCCGGCCCCGATAACACGCTGCAAGACACCCATGTGGGTGAGCAAACCAAGGGGTTTGCACGATTTTCTGGCTGCTCCCGCCGGGAGAAGCCAAACAAGCAGGTGACCAAGCTGGGGAACGCTGATGGCTTACTCATACACTGAGAAAAAACGTATCCGCAAGGACTTTAGCAAGTTGCCGGACGTCATGGATGTGCCATACCTTTTGGCCATCCAGCTGGATTCGTATCGCGAATTCCTGCAAGCGGGAGCATCCAAGGATCAGTTCCGTGACGTCGGCCTGCACGCGGCCTTCAAGTCGGTATTCCCGATCATCAGCTACTCCGGCAATGCTGCCCTGGAGTATGTAGGCTACCGCCTGGGCGATCCCGCCTTCGATGTGAAGGAATGTGTCCTGCGTGGCGTGACCTTCGCGGTCCCACTGCGGGTCAAGGTGCGCCTGATCATCTTCGACAAGGAATCGTCGAACAAAGCGATCAAGGACATCAAAGAGCAAGAAGTCTACATGGGTGAAATCCCCCTGATGACTGAGAACGGTACCTTCGTTATCAACGGTACCGAACGAGTAATCGTTTCCCAGCTGCACCGTTCGCCTGGTGTGTTCTTCGACCACGACCGTGGTAAGACACACAGCTCCGGCAAGCTGCTGTACTCCGCTCGCATCATCCCTTACCGCGGTTCGTGGTTGGACTTCGAGTTCGACCCGAAAGACTGCGTGTTCGTGCGTATCGACCGTCGCCGCAAACTGCCGGCTTCGGTGCTGCTGCGCGCGCTGGGTTACAGCACGGAAGAAGTACTCAACACCTTCTACACCACCAACGTCTTCCACATTTCCGGCGAGAAACTCAGCCTGGAGCTGGTGCCTCAGCGTCTGCGTGGTGAAGTTGCGGTCATGGACATCCATGACGGTGCTGGCAAGGTCATTGTCGAACAAGGTCGCCGCATCACTGCGCGCCACGTCAATCAGCTCGAGAAGGCCGGTGTTAACCAGCTGGACGTGCCGATGGAATACGTCCTGGGTCGCACTACCGCCAAGGCCATCGTTCACCCAGCCACTGGCGAGATCCTGGCCGAGTGCAATACCGAGCTGACCACAGAGCTGCTGATCAAGATCGCCAAGGCTCAGGTAGTCCGCATCGAGACTCTGTACACCAACGATATCGACTGCGGCCCGTTCATCTCCGACACCCTGAAGATCGACACCACTAGCAATCAGCTGGAAGCGCTGGTCGAGATCTACCGGATGATGCGTCCAGGCGAGCCGCCAACCAAGGATGCAGCCGAGACCCTGTTCAACAACCTGTTCTTCAGCGCCGAGCGTTACGACCTGTCCGCCGTTGGCCGCATGAAGTTCAACCGTCGTATCGGTCGTACCGAGATCGAAGGTTCGGGCGTGCTGAGCAAGGAAGATATCGTCGAGGTTCTGAAGACCTTGGTTGATATCCGTAACGGCAAAGGCATCGTCGATGACATCGACCACCTGGGTAACCGCCGCGTTCGTTGCGTAGGCGAAATGGCCGAGAACCAGTTCCGTGTTGGCCTGGTACGTGTTGAGCGTGCGGTCAAGGAACGTCTGTCGATGGCAGAAAGCGAAGGCTTGATGCCGCAGGACCTGATCAACGCCAAGCCGGTAGCGGCGGCGGTGAAAGAGTTCTTCGGTTCCAGCCAGCTGTCGCAGTTCATGGACCAGAACAACCCGCTCTCCGAGATCACCCACAAGCGCCGTGTCTCCGCACTTGGCCCTGGTGGTC
Source organism: Pseudomonas sp. KCJK9000 (assembly GCF_046230725.1). Classification (NCBI taxonomy): domain Bacteria; kingdom Pseudomonadati; phylum Pseudomonadota; class Gammaproteobacteria; order Pseudomonadales; family Pseudomonadaceae; genus Pseudomonas; species Pseudomonas sp. KCJK9000. Next base: position 9,274 of record NZ_JBJJLN010000020.1, read on the forward strand.
TGACCCGTGAGCGTGCAGGCTTCGAAGTCCGTGACGTACACCCGACCCACTACGGCCGTGTGTGCCCGATCGAGACCCCTGAAGGTCCGAACATCGGTCTGATCAACTCCCTGGCTGCTTATGCCCGCACCAACCAGTACGGCTTCCTCGAGAGCCCGTACCGCGTGGTGAAGGAAGGCGTGGTCAGCGATGACATCGTGTTCCTGTCGGCCATTGAAGAAGCGGATCACGTGATCGCCCAGGCCTCGGCAGCCATGAACGAGAACAAGCAGCTGATCGATGAGCTGGTTGCGGTTCGTCACTTGAACGAATTCACCGTCAAGGCGCCGGAAGACGTCACCCTGATGGACGTTTCGCCGAAGCAGGTTGTTTCCGTTGCTGCGTCGCTGATTCCATTCCTCGAGCACGACGATGCCAACCGTGCATTGATGGGTTCGAACATGCAGCGTCAGGCTGTACCGACCCTGCGTGCCGACAAGCCGCTGGTTGGTACCGGCATGGAGCGCAACGTTGCCCGTGACTCCGGTGTCTGCGTGGTTGCTCGCCGCGGTGGTGTGATCGACTCGGTCGACGCTAGCCGTATCGTCGTTCGCGTTGCCGATGACGAAGTCGAGACTGGCGAAGCAGGTGTAGACATCTACAACCTGACCAAGTACACCCGTTCGAACCAGAACACCTGCATCAACCAGCGTCCGCTGGTGAGCAAAGGTGACAAGGTTCAGCGTGGCGACATCATGGCCGATGGTCCGTCCACCGATATGGGTGAACTGGCACTGGGTCAGAACATGCGCATCGCGTTCATGGCGTGGAACGGCTTCAACTTCGAAGACTCCATCTGCCTGTCCGAGCGTGTGGTTCAGGAAGACCGCTTCACCACTATCCACATTCAGGAACTGACCTGTGTGGCGCGTGATACCAAGCTTGGCCCAGAAGAAATCACTGCGGACATCCCGAACGTGGGTGAAGCTGCTCTGAACAAGCTGGACGAGGCGGGTATCGTTTACGTAGGTGCTGAAGTCGGCGCTGGCGACATCCTGGTCGGCAAGGTCACGCCAAAAGGCGAAACTCAGCTGACCCCGGAAGAGAAACTGTTGCGCGCAATCTTCGGTGAGAAGGCCAGCGACGTTAAAGACACCTCCCTGCGCGTACCGACTGGTACCAAGGGTACCGTCATCGACGTACAGGTCTTCACTCGTGATGGCGTAGAGCGCGACAGCCGCGCCCTGTCCATCGAGAAGATGCAGCTGGACGAGATCCGCAAGGACCTCAACGAAGAGTTCCGCATTGTCGAAGGTGCAACCTTCGAGCGTCTGCGTGCTGCCCTGAACGGCCAAGTGGTCGACGGTGGCGCGGGCCTGAAGAAAGGCACCGTGATCACTGACGAAGTACTGGACGGTCTGGAGCATGGCCAGTGGTTCAAACTGCGCATGGCCGAAGATGCACTGAATGAGCAGCTGGAAAAGGCTCAGCAGTACATCGTCGATCGCCGTCGCCTGCTGGACGACAAGTTCGAAGACAAGAAGCGCAAGCTGCAGCAGGGCGATGACCTGGCTCCAGGCGTACTGAAAATCGTCAAGGTCTACCTGGCAATCCGCCGTCGCATCCAGCCGGGTGACAAGATGGCCGGCCGTCACGGTAACAAGGGTGTTGTCTCGGTGATCATGCCGGTCGAAGACATGCCGCACGACGCCAACGGTACTCCGGTTGACGTGGTACTGAACCCGCTGGGTGTACCATCGCGTATGAACGTCGGTCAGATTCTCGAAACCCACCTGGGCCTCGCGGCCAAGGGCTTGGGCGAGAAGATCGATCGCATGATCGAAGAGCAGCGCAAAGCCGCTGAACTGCGCACCTTCCTGACCGAGATCTACAACGAGATCGGTGGTCGTCAAGAGAACCTGGATGAGTTCTCCGACGAAGAGATCATCGCTCTGGCCAACAACCTGAAGAAAGGCGTGCCTATGGCTACTCCAGTCTTCGATGGTGCCAAGGAGCGTGAGATCAAGGCCATGCTGAAACTGGCAGACTTGCCAGAAAGCGGCCAGATGGTGCTGTTCGACGGCCGTACCGGCAACAAGTTCGAGCGTCCTGTGACCGTTGGTTACATGTACATGCTCAAGCTGAACCACTTGGTGGACGACAAGATGCACGCGCGTTCCACTGGTTCCTACAGCCTGGTCACCCAGCAGCCGCTGGGTGGTAAGGCGCAGTTCGGTGGTCAGCGTTTCGGGGAGATGGAAGTGTGGGCGCTGGAAGCATACGGCGCGGCATACACCCTGCAAGAAATGCTCACAGTGAAGTCGGACGACGTGAACGGCCGTACCAAGATGTACAAGAACATCGTGGATGGCGATCACCGTATGGAGCCGGGCATGCCCGAGTCCTTCAACGTGTTGATCAAAGAGATCCGTTCGCTCGGTATCGATATCGATCTGGAAACCGAATAACACGTGACGCGAAGGGGAGTGGGGCAGGTAATGCCCGCTCCCTGCTCCGCCAGGAGGAAAGGCCTTGAAAGACCTACTGAATTTGCTGAAAAACCAGGGTCAAGTCGAAGAGTTCGACGCCATCCGCATCGGTCTGGCGTCGCCTGAAATGATCCGTTCGTGGTCGTTCGGTGAAGTTAAGAAGCCGGAAACCATCAACTACCGTACGTTCAAGCCTGAGCGTGACGGCCTGTTCTGCGCCAAGATCTTTGGCCCAGTCAAGGACTACGAGTGCCTGTGCGGTAAGTACAAGCGCCTCAAGCACCGCGGCGTAATCTGCGAGAAGTGCGGCGTTGAAGTGGCCCTGGCCAAAGTTCGTCGTGAGCGCATGGCGCACATCGAACTGGCCTCGCCAGTTGCCCACATCTGGTTCTTGAAGTCGCTGCCGTCCCGTATCGGTCTGCTGATGGACATGACCCTGCGTGACATCGAGCGCGTGCTCTACTTCGAGAGCTACGTCGTTATCGACCCAGGCATGACTACCCTCGAGAAGGGTCAGCTGCTGAACGACGAGCAGTACTTTGAAGCGCTGGAAGAGTTCGGTGACGACTTCGACGCCCGCATGGGTGCAGAGGCTGTCCGCGAGCTGCTGCACGCTATCGACCTGGAGCACGAGATCGGCCGCCTGCGCGAAGAGATTCCGCAGACCAACTCGGAAACCAAGATCAAGAAGCTGTCCAAGCGCCTGAAGCTGATGGAAGCTTTCCAGGGCTCGGGCAACCTGCCAGAGTGGATGGTCCTGACCGTCCTGCCAGTACTGCCACCGGACCTGCGTCCCCTGGTGCCGCTGGATGGTGGCCGCTTCGCGACCTCCGACCTGAACGACCTGTATCGTCGGGTGATCAACCGTAACAACCGTCTGAAGCGCCTGCTCGATCTGTCGGCGCCGGACATCATCGTGCGCAACGAAAAGCGCATGCTGCAGGAAGCGGTCGACGCCCTGCTGGACAACGGCCGTCGCGGTCGCGCCATCACTGGCTCGAACAAGCGTCCGCTGAAGTCCCTGGCCGACATGATCAAAGGTAAGCAAGGTCGCTTCCGTCAGAACCTGCTCGGTAAGCGTGTGGACTACTCTGGCCGTTCGGTTATTACCGTAGGCCCGACCCTGCGTCTGCACCAGTGCGGTCTGCCGAAGAAGATGGCTCTTGAGCTGTTCAAGCCGTTCATTTTCGGCAAGCTGGAAATGCGTGGTCTGGCGACCACCATCAAGGCTGCCAAGAAGATGGTCGAGCGTGAGCTGCCAGAGGTGTGGGACGTGCTCGCAGAAGTCATCCGCGAACACCCCGTACTGCTCAACCGTGCACCTACCCTGCACCGTCTGGGTATCCAGGCCTTTGAGCCGGTACTGATCGAAGGTAAGGCTATTCAGCTGCACCCGCTGGTCTGTGCTGCGTACAACGCCGACTTCGACGGTGACCAGATGGCCGTTCACGTGCCGCTGACGCTGGAAGCCCAGCTCGAAGCGCGCGCGCTGATGATGTCGACCAACAACATTCTGTCGCCAGCCAACGGTGAGCCAATCATCGTTCCGTCGCAGGACGTTGTACTGGGTCTGTATTACATGACCCGTGAAGCCATCAATGCCAAGGGCGAAGGTCGCGTATTTGCTGACCTGCAGGAAGTCGACCGCGTATTCCGCGCCGGCGAGGCTGCCCTGCACGCGAAAATCAAGGTTCGTATCAACGAAACCGTGAAAGAGCGTGACGGCTCCGTGGTCAAGAACACCCGCATCGTCGACACCACCGTCGGCCGTGCTCTGCTGTTCCAGGTCGTGCCGGCAGGTCTGCCATACGACGTGGTCAACCAGCCAATGAAGAAAAAGGCGATCTCCAAGCTGATCAACCAATGCTACCGCGTGGTTGGTCTGAAAGAGACCGTTATCTTCGCTGACCAATTGATGTACACCGGTTTCGCTTACTCGACCATTTCCGGCGTTTCCATCGGTGTTAACGACTTCGTTATCCCGGACGAGAAAGCTCGCATCATCGGTAACGCTACCGATGAAGTGAAGGAAATCGAGAGCCAGTACGCCTCCGGCCTGGTAACCCAGGGCGAGAAGTACAACAAGGTCATCGACTTGTGGTCGAAGGCGAACGACGAAGTTTCCAAGGCGATGATGGCCAACCTCTCGAAAGAGAAGGTCATCGACCGTGAAGGCAACGAAGTCGACCAAGAGTCCTTCAACTCGATGTACATGATGGCTGACTCCGGTGCCCGTGGTTCGGCCGCCCAGATCCGTCAGCTGGCCGGTATGCGTGGTCTGATGGCCAAGCCTGACGGCTCCATCATCGAGACGCCGATCACTGCGAACTTCCGTGAAGGTCTGAGCGTACTGCAGTACTTCATCTCGACTCACGGCGCTCGTAAGGGTCTGGCGGATACCGCACTGAAAACTGCGAACTCCGGTTACCTGACCCGTCGTCTGGTGGACGTCGCGCAGGACCTGGTGGTTACCGAGATCGATTGCGGTACTGACCAAGGCCTGGTGATGACCCCGCACATCGAAGGCGGCGACGTTGTCGAGCCGCTGGGTGAACGTGTACTGGGCCGTGTCATCGCCCGTGACGTGTTCAAGCCGGGCACCGAGGATGTCATCGTTCCGGCCGGTACTCTGGTCGACGAACAGTGGGTCGAGTTCATCGAGCTGAACAGCATCGACGAAGTAGTCGTGCGTTCTCCGATCAACTGTGAAACCCGCTTCGGTATTTGCGCCAAGTGCTACGGTCGCGACCTGGCTCGCGGTCACCAGGTGAACATCGGTGAAGCTGTCGGCGTTATCGCTGCACAGTCGATCGGTGAGCCGGGTACCCAGCTGACCATGCGTACGTTCCACATCGGTGGTGCTGCAAGCCGTACCTCGGCTGCCGACAGCGTCCAGGTGAAGAATGGCGGTATGGTACGTCTGCACAACCTGAAGCAGGTCGAGCGTGCCGATGGCAACCTGGTTGCCGTGTCCCGTTCCGGCGAGCTGGCCATTGCCGACGAGTTCGGTCGTGAGCGCGAGCGTTACAAGCTGCCTTACGGTGCGGTGATTTCGGTCAAGGAAGGTGACAAGGTCGAAGCTGGCGCAATCGTTGCCAAGTGGGACCCGCACACCCACCCGATCGTTACCGAGCTCAAAGGTACCGTGACCTTCGTGGGCATGGAAGAAAACATCACCATCAAGCGTCAGACCGACGAATTGACCGGCCTGACCAACATCGAAGTGATGGACGTCAAGGATCGCCCTGCCTCTGGCAAGGAAATCCGTCCGGCGATCAAGATGGTCGATGCTGCTGGCAAGGACCTGTACCTGCCGGGTACCGACGTACCTGCCCAGTACTTCCTGCCGGCCAACGCCCTGGTTGGGGTGGCTGACGGTGCACAGATCGGTGTTGGTGACGTTATCGCGCGTATCCCGCAGGAAACGTCGAAGACCCGTGACATCACCGGTGGTCTGCCGCGCGTTGCCGACCTGTTCGAAGCGCGTCGTCCGAAAGAAGCCTCGATCCTGGCTGAAGTCAGCGGCACCATCGCGTTCGGTAAGGAGACCAAAGGCAAGCGTCGTCTGGTCATTACCCCGACCGACGGCAGCGACCCGTACGAAGAGCTGATTCCGAAGTGGCGTCACCTGAACGTCTTCGAAGGTGAGCAAGTAAACCGCGGCGAAGTGATCTCCGACGGCCCGAGCGATCCGCACGATATCCTGCGCCTGCTGGGTGTAAGCGCGCTGGCCAAGTACATCGTCAACGAGATCCAGGACGTTTACCGTCTGCAGGGCGTTAAGATCAACGACAAGCACATCGAGACCATCCTGCGTCAGATGCTGCGTAAAGTTGAGATCGCCGAGTCGGGTGACTCCAGCTTCATCAAGGGCGACCAGATGGAGCTGACCCAGGTGTTGATGGAAAACGAGCGCCTGGCAGGGGAAGACAAGTTCATCTCCAAGTTTACCCGCGTGTTGCTGGGTATCACCAAGGCCTCGCTGTCGACCGAATCGTTCATCTCCGCGGCTTCCTTCCAGGAAACCACCCGCGTGCTGACCGAAGCGGCGGTAACCGGCAAGCGCGACTACCTGCGTGGCCTGAAAGAGAACGTGGTCGTGGGTCGTCTGATCCCGGCTGGTACTGGTCTGGCCTACCACAGCGAGCGTAAGCGTCGCCGTGATGCGGACAAACCGCTGCGTGTAAGCGCCAGTGAGGTGGAAGCCGCACTGACCGAAGCGCTGAACTCCAGCGGTAACTAAGTACAGGGCGGGGCCCCGGCAAGCCTCGCTCGATCCCCGGTGACATGAAATGTTGCCGATGATCGGGCGAGGAGGGCCGGGGCCTCGTCTTGACTGGGTGCAAGATCCTCTTTAGACTTTTGTACCCTTAAATTTGGTGAGGCTCCGTCTCGCCAATTTTTGGCTTTCTTGCAAGACAATAGAGTCGCAAGACAATCAGTGGAGCTAGTAGATGGCAACTATCAACCAGCTGGTACGTCAGCCGCGTAAGCGTTCGGTCGAAAAGTCCGACGTTCCTGCGCTGCAGAACTGCCCGCAACGTCGTGGCGTGTGCACCCGCGTGTACACCACCACGCCGAAAAAACCTAACTCGGCACTGCGTAAAGTATGCCGTGTGCGTCTGACCAACGGTTTCGAGGTTTCCTCGTACATCGGTGGTGAAGGCCACAACCTGCAAGAGCACAGCGTCGTCCTGATCCGTGGCGGCCGTGTAAAAGACTTGCCAGGTGTTCGTTACCACACCGTTCGCGGCTCTCTGGATACTTCGGGCGTTAAAGGCCGTAACCAGGGTCGTTCGAAATACGGTACCAAGCGTCCGAAGTAATCGGTCGTTTGCAGACATCCATTTTTTTGAGTCGATAAGAGTAAGGTCGGGCAGGGGTCGTAGACCCACGTCCCGGGCTAACCTGAAGACCGTTTGAGGGCTTATCATGCCAAGACGTCGTGTAGCAGCAAAACGTGAGATCCTTGACGATCCTAAGTACGGATCGCAGATTCTCGCCAAGTTCATGAACCACGTGATGGAAAGCGGCAAGAAAGCAGTAGCCGAGCGCATCGTTTACGGTGCTCTGGATACCGTCAAAGCACGCAAGAACAGCGACCCCCTGGAAATCTTCGAGAAAGCTCTCGACGCCATCGCTCCGCTGGTCGAAGTTAAGTCCCGTCGTGTCGGCGGTGCTACTTACCAGGTTCCGGTTGAAGTTCGTCCATCCCGTCGTAACGCTCTGGCAATGCGCTGGCTCGTAGACTACGCCCGCAAGCGCGGCGAGAAGTCGATGGCTCTGCGCCTGGCCGGCGAGCTGCTGGATGCTGCTGAAGGCAAGGGTGCTGCAGTCAAGAAGCGTGAAGACGTGCACCGTATGGCCGAAGCCAACAAAGCGTTCTCGCACTACCGCTTCTAATTCAAGCATCAATCATTTTGCGAGGGCTTTATGGCTCGTACTACAGCAATTAACCGCTACCGTAACATCGGTATCTGCGCCCACGTTGACGCGGGCAAGACTACCACTACCGAGCGGATCCTGTTCTATACAGGTCTGAGCCACAAGATGGGCGAGGTGCATGACGGCGCCGCGACCACCGACTGGATGGTGCAGGAGCAGGAGCGGGGTATCACCATTACCTCCGCTGCCGTTACCACCTTCTGGAAAGGTTCCCGTGGTCAGTACGACAACTACCGCGTAAACGTCATCGATACCCCCGGCCACGTTGACTTCACCATTGAAGTAGAACGTTCGCTGCGCGTACTCGACGGCGCGGTCGTCGTATTCTGCGGTACTTCCGGCGTTGAGCCGCAGTCCGAAACCGTATGGCGTCAAGCCAACAAGTACGGCGTTCCACGTGTTGTCTACGTGAACAAAATGGACCGTGCCGGTGCCAACTTCCTGCGCGTTATCGGTCAGATCAAGAACCGTCTGGGTCACACCCCGGTTCCGGTCCAGCTGGCTATCGGTGCAGAAGATGACTTCCAGGGTCAGATTGACCTGATCAAGATGAAAGCCATCTACTGGAACGATGACGATAAAGGCACCACCTATCGCGAGGAAGAAATTCCTGCCGATATGCTGGAGCTGGCTGAAGAGTGGCGCTCCAACATGGTTGAAGCGGCTGCCGAGTCCAGCGAAGAGCTGATGAACAAGTACCTGGAAGGCGAAGAGCTGACCGTCGAAGAGATCAAAGCCGGTCTGCGCGCGCGCACCCTGGCCAGCGAGATCGTTCCGGCTGTCTGCGGTTCGTCGTTCAAGAACAAGGGTGTTCCCCTGGTTCTGGACGCCGTTATCGACTACCTGCCAGCTCCGACCGAAATCCCGGCGATCAAGGGTATCCACCCTGACCTGATCGACACGCCGAAGGATGAAGTCAAGCCAGAGCAGTACGACGAGCGTCCTGCCGACGACAACGAGCCGTTCTCGGCCCTGGCGTTCAAGATTGCCACCGACCCGTTCGTGGGTACTCTGACCTTCGTCCGCGTCTACTCGGGCTTCCTGACCTCCGGTGACTCCGTCATCAACTCGGTCAAGGGCAAGAAAGAGCGCGTTGGCCGTATGGTGCAGATGCACGCCAACCAGCGTGAAGAGATCAAAGAAGTACGCGCTGGCGACATCGCTGCTCTGATCGGCATGAAGGACGTCACCACCGGTGACACCCTGTGCAACGCCGACAAGCCGATCATCCTCGAGCGTATGGACTTCCCTGAGCCGGTAATTTCGCTCTCCGTAGAGCCGAAAACCAAGGCTGACCAGGAGAAGATGGGTATCGCTCTGGGCAAGCTGGCCCAGGAAGACCCGTCGTTCCGCGTCAAGACCGACGAAGAAACCGGCCAGACCATCATCTCCGGTATGGGTGAGCTGCACCTGGACATCCTCGTTGACCGCATGAAGCGCGAGTTCAACGTCGAGTGCAACGTCGGCAAGCCGCAGGTTTCGTACCGCGAGAAGATCACCAGGTCCAACGTCGAGATCGAAGGCAAGTTCGTTCGTCAGTCGGGTGGTCGTGGTCAGTTCGGTCACTGCTGGATCCGTTTCTCGGAGCCGGACGTGGACGAAAAAGGCAACATCACCGAAGGTCTGGTGTTCACCAACGAAGTCGTTGGTGGTGTGATTCCTAAGGAATTCATCGCCCCGATCCAGAAGGGTATCGAAGAGCAGATGAAAAACGGCGTTGTTGCCGGCTATCCGCTGCTCGGCCTGAAGGCCACGGTATTCGACGGTTCGTACCACGACGTCGACTCCAACGAAATGGCGTTCAAGATCGCCGCTTCGATGGCGACCAAGCAACTGGCCCAGAAGGGCGGTGGTGTGGTGCTTGAGCCGATCATGAAGGTCGAAGTTGTAACCCCGGAAGAGTACCTGGGTGACGTGATGGGTGACCTGAGCCGTCGTCGCGGGATGATCCAGGGTAATGAAGACTCGGTGTCCGGCAAGGTAATCACTGCTGAGGTACCGCTCGGAGAGATGTTCGGTTACGCGACCGACGTTCGTTCCATGTCTCAGGGTCGCGCAAGCTACTCCATGGAATTCTCCAAATACGCCGAAGCTCCGTCGAACATCGTCGAAGCACTCGTTAAAAAACAAGGCTAATCCCCTTTAGGCAAGAGGTTCACTGTCGTGGCTAAAGAAAAATTTGATCGTTCCCTTCCCCACGTTAACGTCGGCACCATCGGCCACGTTGACCACGGTAAGACCACTCTGACCGCAGCTCTGACTCGCGTCTGCTCCGAAGTTTTCGGTTCGGCCGTCGTTGAGTTCGACAAGATCGACTCGGCTCCAGAAGAAAAAGCACGCGGTATCACCATCAACACCGCTCACGTCGAGTACAACTCGAACATTCGTCACTACGCTCACGTTGACTGCCCAGGTCACGCTGACTACGTGAAGAACATGATCACCGGTGCTGCCCAGATGGACGGCGCGATCCTGGTTTGCTCGGCCGCCGATGGTCCGATGCCACAAACCCGTGAGCACATCCTGCTGTCCCGTCAGGTAGGCGTTCCGTACATCGTGGTCTTCCTGAACAAGGCTGACCTGGTAGACGACGCTGAGCTGCTGGAACTGGTCGAGATGGAAGTTCGCGACCTGCTGTCCACCTATGACTTCCCAGGCGACGACACCCCGATCATCATCGGTTCGGCTCGTATGGCGCTGGAAGGCAAAGACGACAACGAAATGGGCACTACCGCTGTTAAGAAGCTGGTAGAAACTCTGGATGCTTACATCCCAGAGCCAGTTCGTGCTATCGACCAGCCATTCCTGATGCCGATCGAAGACGTATTCTCGATCTCGGGTCGTGGTACCGTTGTTACCGGCCGTATCGAGCGTGGTATCGTCCGCGTTCAGGATCCGCTGGAAATCGTTGGTCTGCGTGACACCACCACCACCACCTGCACCGGTGTTGAGATGTTCCGCAAGCTGCTGGACGAAGGCCGTGCTGGCGAGAACTGCGGCGTTCTGCTGCGTGGTACCAAGCGTGACGACGTTGAGCGTGGCCAGGTTCTGGTCAAGCCGGGTTCGGTCAAGCCGCACACCAAGTTCACCGCAGAAGTCTACGTTCTGTCGAAAGAAGAAGGCGGCCGTCACACTCCGTTCTTCAAAGGCTACCGTCCACAGTTCTACTTCCGTACCACTGACGTGACCGGTAACTGCGAACTGCCGGAAGGCGTTGAAATGGTAATGCCAGGTGACAACATTCAGATGACTGTTACCCTGATCAAAACCATCGCAATGGAAGACGGTCTGCGCTTCGCTATCCGTGAAGGCGGTCGTACCGTCGGTGCCGGCGTCGTAGCCAAAATCATCGAGTAATCACTCGACCGATTGAAAAAACCCCCGCTCAGCGGGGGTTTTTTTTATTGGGTTGACACTAAATGGGGGGGTCTATAGAATCACGCCTCCTTTTAGCGGGCGTAGTGCGTCCGTTGGGAACAGCCTGGAGTCTGAAATCCAATGCAAAATCAGCAAATCCGTATCAGGTTGAAGGCTTTCGACCATCGCCTGATCGACCAATCCACCCAGGAAATCGTGGAAACCGCGAAACGTACTGGTGCACAAGTGCGTGGTCCAATTCCACTGCCTACCCGCAAAGAGCGTTTCACCGTTCTGGTCTCCCCGCACGTCAACAAAGACGCGCGTGACCAGTACGAGATCCGCACTCATAAGCGTGTTCTGGACATCGTCCAGCCAACGGATAAAACCGTTGACGCGCTGATGAAGCTTGATCTGGCGGCAGGTGTGGAAGTACAGATCAGCCTCGGCTAAGACTTCGGTCTAGTCGTGTAACGCTCTGAAATGGGCGGCCATAGCGGGTGAAAGCCCCGTACACTCATGAGGTTTACAACATGACTATTGGTGTAATCGGTCGCAAGTGCGGTATGACCCGCATTTTCACCGAAGAAGGTGTCTCCATTCCGGTCACGGTCATTGAGATCGAGCCGAATCGTGTCACCCAGTTCAAAACTGAAGAAACCGATGGCTACCGTGCAGTGCAAGTCACTGTCGGCGAGCGTCGTGCTTCGCGTGTGACTGCCGCTCAGGCAGGCCACTTCGCCAAAGCTAACGTTGCCGCTGGTCGCGGTATCTGGGAGTTCCGTCTTGAAGAAGGCGATTTCCAGGCTGGCGATCTGATCAAAGCTGAACTCTTCACTGCAGGCCAGCTGGTAGACGTTACTGGTCAGTCCAAAGGTAAAGGCTTCGCCGGTACCATCAAGCGCTGGAACTTCCGTGGTCAGGACAACACCCACGGTAACTCCGTGTCGCACCGTGTTCCTGGTTCCATCGGCCAGTGCCAGACTCCTGGTCGTGTGTTCAAGGGCAAGAAAATGTCCGGTCACATGGGCGCCGAGCGCGTGACTGTTCAGTCCCTGGAAGTAGTTCGCGTAGACGCTGAGCGCAACCTGCTGCTGGTCAAGGGTGCCGTTCCTGGCGCTACTGGCGGCGACGTGGTTGTACGTCCAGCTGTCAAGGCTCGCGGTTAAGGGGATACTGACATGCAACTTAATGTAAATGACGCTCAGGCGATCGAAGTTTCCGAACTGGCTTTCGGTGGCGAATTCAACGAGACGCTGGTACACCAAGCAGTCGTAGCCTACATGGCTGGCGGCCGTCAGGGCACCAAGCAGCAGAAGACCCGTTCCGACGTGGCCGGTGGCGGTAAGCGCCCATGGCGTCAGAAGGGTACTGGCCGTGCTCGTGCTGGTACCACTCGTGGTCCGATCTGGCGTGGCGGTGGTGTAACCTTCGCAGCTCGTCCTCAAGATCACTCGCAAAAGCTCAACAAGAAGATGTACCGCGCAGCTCTGCGCTCCATCCTCGCTGAGCTGGTGCGTAGCGACCGTCTGGTCGTGGTTCAGGACTTCGCTGTTGAAGCGCCGAAAACCAAAGATCTGCTGAACAAGCTGAACGGCATGGGTCTGAACGACGTACTGATCGTTTCTGACGCTGTTGATCAGAACCTGTACCTGGCTGCTCGCAACCTGCCGCACGTCGACGTACGTGACGTTCAAGGTTCCGACCCGGTCAGTCTGATCGCATACGAGAAGGTGTTGATCACCGTCTCGGCCGTGAAGAAATTCGAGGAGCTGCTGGGATGAACCAGGAACGCGTATTTAAAGTCCTCCTTGGCCCGCACGTTTCCGAGAAGGCTACCGTTCTGGCTGAGAAAAAAGGCCAGTTCGTATTCAAGGTTGCTACCGATGCAACCAAGCTGGAAATCAAGAAAGCTGTCGAAGGCCTGTTCAACGTAAAAGTTGAAAACGTGTCGACTGTTAACGTTCTGGGTAAAACCAAGCGTACCGCACGTGGTCTGGGCAAGCGTAATGACTGGAAGAAGGCGATCGTCTCCCTTCAGCCAGGCCAAGATCTCGATTTCAGCAGCAGTGCTGAGTAAGGAAGGGGTGCATCATGGCAATCGTTAAATGCAAACCGACTTCCCCTGGCCGCCGTTTCGTGGTCAAGGTGGTCAACAAGGAGCTGCACAAAGGCGCTCCTCACGCACCGCTGATCGAGAAAAAATCGAAGTCTGGTGGTCGTAACAACAATGGCCGCATTACCACTCGTCACGTTGGTGGTGGTCACAAGCAGCATTACCGTCTGGTCGACTTCCGTCGCAACGACAAAGATGGCATTCCAGCCACTGTCGAGCGTATCGAATACGATCCAAACCGTACTGCTCACATCGCCCTGCTGTGCTACGCAGACGGTGAGCGTCGCTACATCATCGCCCCTAAAGGCGTGAGCGCTGGCGACCAGCTGATCGCAGGTGCCCTGGCCCCAATCAAGGCCGGTAACTCCCTGCAGCTGCGCAACATTCCAGTAGGTAGCACCATTCACGGCATCGAACTGAAGCCGGGTAAAGGTGCTCAGATCGCACGTTCCGCTGGTGCCTCGGCTCAGCTGATCGCTCGCGAAGGTGTCTATGTGACCCTGCGTCTGCGCTCTGGTGAAATGCGTAAAGTCCTGGCTGAGTGCCGTGCGACCCTGGGTGAAGTCTCGAACTCCGAGCACAGCCTGCGTTCGCTGGGTAAAGCTGGTGCCAAACGCTGGCGCGGCGTTCGCCCAACCGTTCGTGGTGTTGCCATGAACCCGGTTGACCACCCACATGGTGGTGGTGAAGGTCGTACCTCCGGTGGTCGTCATCCGGTATCGCCATGGGGCTTCCCAACCAAGGGTGCGAAGACCCGCGGTAATAAGCGTACCGACAACATGATCGTCCGTCGTCGCAAGTAACTAGAGGGATACGACAGTGCCACGTTCTCTGAAAAAAGGTCCTTTTATCGATCTTCACCTGTTGAAGAAGGTCGAAGTGGCGGTGGAGAAGAACGATCGCAAGCCAGTTAAAACCTGGTCGCGCCGTTCGATGATCCTGCCACAAATGGTCGGTCTGACCATCGCGGTACACAACGGTCGCCAACACGTCCCAGTTCTCGTGAACGAAGACATGGTCGGCCACAAACTGGGCGAGTTTGCCGGTACCCGCACCTACCGCGGGCACGTGGCTGACAAGAAAGCCAAGCGTTAAGGGGTAAGGAAATGGAAGTAGCCGCTAAGTTGTCGGGCGCTCGCATCTCCGCCCAGAAAGCCCGCTTGGTCGCCGACCAGATCCGCGGGAAGAAGGTGGGCGAAGCGCTCAACCTGTTGGCCTTCAGCAGCAAAAAAGCCGCTGAAATCATGAAGAAAGTCCTCGAGTCGGCCGTTGCCAACGCCGAACACAACGAAGGCGCTGACGTTGATGACCTGAAGGTCTCCACCGTCTTCGTCAACGAAGGGCGTTCGCTGAAGCGCATCATGCCACGTGCCAAAGGCCGTGCTGATCGCATCGTCAAGCGGTCTTGCCATATCACTGTCAAGGTTGCGGACAAGTAACGGAGTCGATCAGATGGGTCAGAAAGTACATCCCACTGGCATTCGCCTGGGAATCGTCAAGGAGCACACCTCCGTCTGGTACGCAGACGGTGCTACTTACGCAGATTACCTGTTGAAGGATCTGAAAACGCGTGAGTACCTCCAAGACAAACTAAAAAGCGCGTCCGTAAGCCGTATCGATATTCATCGTCCGGCTCAAACTGCACGCATCACCATCCACACCGCTCGTCCCGGTATCGTTATCGGTAAGAAAGGTGAGGATGTCGAGAAGCTGCGTCAGGACCTGACCAAGCAGATGGGTGTGCCTGTGCACATCAACATCGAAGAGATCCGCAAGCCGGAACTCGACGCTATGCTGGTTGCGCAGAGCGTAGCTCAGCAGCTGGAACGCCGCGTAATGTTCCGTCGCGCCATGAAGCGCGCCGTGCAAAACGCCATGCGTATTGGTGCCAAGGGCATCAAGATCCAGGTGAGCGGTCGTCTCGGCGGTGCTGAGATTGCTCGTACCGAGTGGTATCGCGAAGGTCGTGTGCCGCTGCACACCCTGCGTGCCGATATCGACTACAACACCTACGAAGCTCACACCACTTACGGTGTGATCGGTGTGAAGGTTTGGATCTTCAAAGGCGAAGTTATTGGTGGTCGCCAAGAAGAACTGAAACCACAAGCACCAGCGCCTCGTAAAAAAGCTGCTAAGTAAGGGGTACGCCAAATGTTGCAACCAAAGCGTACAAAATTCCGTAAGCAGATGACCGGCCACAACCGTGGTCTGGCACTGCGCGGTAGCAAAGTCAGCTTCGGCGAATTCGCCCTGAAAGCTGTTGCTCGCGGTCGCCTCACCGCCCGCCAGATCGAGTCCGCACGTCGTGCGCTGACCCGTCACGTTAAGCGTGGCGGCAAGATCTGGATCCGCGTGTTCCCGGACAAGCCGATCTCCAAGAAGCCTCTCGAGGTTCGTATGGGTAAAGGTAAAGGCTCCGTGGAATACTGGGTTGCCCAGATCCAGCCAGGCAAAGTCCTGTACGAGATCGAGGGTGTTTCTGAAGAGCTGGCGCGTGAAGCTTTCGCCCTGGCTGCTGCAAAGCTGCCTCTCGCCACCTCCTTTGTTAAGCGGACGGTGATGTGATGAAAGCGAATGAACTTCGTGAAAAATCTGCACAGCAATTGAATGAGCAACTGCTCGGCTTGCTGCGCGACCAGTTCAATCTGCGTATGCAGAAAGCAACTGGCCAGTTGGGGCAGTCGCACCTGCTCTCGCAAGTTAAGCGTGACATCGCTCGCGTGAAAACTGTGCTTAACCAGCAGGCAGGTAAGTGATCATGGCTGAAGCTGAAAAAACCGTCCGTACGCTGACTGGCCGTGTCGTCAGCGACAAAATGGACAAGACCATCACCGTTCTGATCGAGCGTCGCGTAAAGCACCCGATCTACGGTAAATACGTTAAGCGTTCGACTAAGCTGCACGCGCACGACGAAACCAACCAGTGCAAGATCGGCGACAAAGTTTCGATTACCGAAACTCGTCCGCTGGCCAAGACCAAGTCCTGGGCACTGGTTGAAGTCCTCGAACGCGCTGTTGAAGTCTAAGGGCTAGGGGTCGGAGAAATTTTATGATTCAGACTCAATCCATGCTCGATGTGGCCGATAACAGCGGCGCTCGTCGCGTCATGTGCATCAAGGTACTCGGCGGTTCGCACCGCCGTTACGCCGGCATCGGTGACATCATCAAAGTAACCGTCAAGGAAGCTATTCCGCGCGGTAAGGTCAAAAAAGGCCAGGTGATGACTGCTGTTGTCGTCCGTACCCGTCACGGTGTACGTCGCGCTGACGGTTCCATCATTCGTTTCGACGGCAACGCTGCTGTTCTGCTGAACACCAAGCAAGAGCCGATCGGCACTCGCATCTTCGGGCCAGTGACCCGTGAACTTCGTACTGAGAAGTTCATGAAGATCGTCTCGCTCGCCCCTGAAGTGCTGTAAGGAGATCCGACATGCAAAAGATTCGTCGTGACGACGAGATCATCGTGATCGCCGGCAAAGACAAAGGTAAGCGCGGTAAGGTGCTGAAGGTTCTGGCTGATGACCGTCTGGTCGTTGGCGGTGTGAACCTGGTCAAGCGTCATACCAAGCCTAACCCGATGGCGGGCGTACAGGGCGGTATCGTCGAAAAAGAAGCGCCTCTGCACGCTTCCAACGTTGCCATCTTCAACGGTGAAACCAACAAGGCTGACCGCGTTGGTTTCAAAGTAGAAGACGGTAAGAAAATTCGTGTCTTCAAGTCGACCCAAAAAGCGGTTGATGCTTGAACACTGCTAGGTAGAAGACCATGGCACGACTGAAAGAGATTTACCGGAACGAAATCGCTCCAAAGCTTAAGGAAGAACTTAAGCTGTCGAACGTGATGGAAGTTCCGCGCGTTACCAAAATCACCCTGAACATGGGTCTGGGCGAAGCGATCGGTGACAAGAAAGTCATCGAGCACGCTGTTGCCGACCTGGAAAAGATCACCGGTCAAAAGCCGGTCGTGACTTTCGCTCGTAAATCCATCGCTGGCTTCAAAGTCCGTGAAGGATGGCCGATCGGCGTCAAGGTGACCCTGCGTAGCGACAAGATGTACGAATTCCTGGACCGCCTGCTGGCGATCTCCCTGCCTCGGGTTCGCGACTTCCGCGGCCTGAATGCCAAGTCCTTCGATGGCCGTGGCAACTACAGCATGGGCGTGAAAGAGCAGATCATCTTCCCGGAAATCGATTACGACAAGATCGATGCTCTGCGCGGTTTGGACATCACCCTGACCACCACTGCTCGTTCGGATGACGAAGGCCGCGCTCTGCTGCGTGCATTCAAATTCCCGTTCCGCAACTGATTGGAGTAGGAAAATGGCCAAGAAGAGCATGAAAAACCGCGAGCTGAAGCGTCAGCTCACGGTAGCCAAGTTCGCTAAGAAGCGTGCTGAGCTGAAAGCGACCATCGTCAACCTGAACGCCTCTCCAGAAGAGCGTTTCGCTGCCGTTGTCGCTCTGCAGAAGCAGCCACGTGATGCCAGCGCTTCGCGTCTGCGCAACCGTTGCCGCCTGACCGGTCGTCCTCACGGTGTATACCGTAAGTTCGGCCTGGGCCGTAACATGCTGCGTCAAGCTGCAATGCGCGGTGACGTACCAGGTCTGGTCAAGGCCTCCTGGTAATCGCTGCAGGTGTAACACCGGCGCAAGGTTGAGCAATCTTCCGACCGTCGGTGATCTCACCAACAAACAAGCCCCCTCGTGGGGCTTGTTTCGTTTCTGCCTTGTGTCTAGAATGACCGGCTCACCCGAGCCTGGGGTCTTTGACCTGCCTGTTTGGGTGGCTGTTATAGCCGCAAGGCTAATATTTCTTGTATCAGGAGCATCTAGCCCATGAGTATGCAGGACCCGTTAGCGGACATGCTAACTCGCATCCGTAATGCCCAGATGGCTGAAAAGTCCGTCGTAAGCATGCCTTCCTCTACCCTGAAGGTCGCGGTTGCCAAAGTTCTGAAGGACGAAGGTTACATCGCTGGCTACCAGGTTACTGGTGAAGCCAAGCCTTCCCTGTCGATCGAACTGAAGTACTTCGAAGGCCGTCCGGTCATCGAAGAACTGAAGCGCTCCAGCCGTCCAGGCCTGCGCCAGTACAAGTCCGTCACTGAGCTGCCGAAAGTACGTGGTGGCCTGGGCGTGTCTATTGTCTCCACCAACAAAGGTGTGATGACTGATCGCGCTGCGCGCGCTGCCGGTGTCGGCGGCGAAGTTCTCTGCACAGTGTTCTAAGGGGGGATAGACATGTCTCGCGTCGCTAAGAACCCCGTTAAGCTGCCATCCGGTGTCGAAGTCAAATTCGCCGGTCAGCAGCTTTCGGTGAAGGGTGCCAAAGGCACTCTCGAACTGAACGTTCACTCGTCTGTTGAAGTTACCGAAGAGTCTGGTGAGCTGCGTTTCGTCGCTCGCAATGGTGACCAGCAAGCTCGTGCCATGGCCGGTACTACCCGCGCTCTGGTGAACAACATGGTCCAAGGCGTAAGCCAAGGCTTCGAGCGCAAGCTCCAGCTGGTCGGTGTTGGTTACAAGGCACAGGCCAAAGGCACCGTCCTGAACCTGGCCCTGGGCTTCTCTCACCCAGTGGACTACGAACTGCCAGCCGGTATCACCGCTGAAACTCCTAGCCAGACCGACATCCTGATCAAGGGTATCGACAAGCAGCTGGTAGGTCAGGTGGCCGCTGAAATCCGCGGGTTCCGTCCGCCAGAGCCTTACAAAGGCAAAGGTGTGCGTTACGCGGACGAAGTAGTCCGTCGTAAAGAAGCCAAGAAGAAGTAGGGCCTAGCAAATGACCGACAAAAAAGTTATCCGACTGCGTCGCGCTCGCAAAGCACGCCTCAAGATGCACGAACTCGAAGTCGTGCGCCTGTGCGTGTTCCGCTCCTCGCAGCACATCTACGCCCAGGTCATTTCGGCCGACGGCAGCAAGGTTCTGGCAAGTGCCTCGACCTTGGACAAAGACCTGCGTGATGGCGCCACTGGCAACATCGACGCGGCCACTAAGGTTGGCAAGCTGGTAGCTGAGCGCGCGAAAGCCGCCGGTGTATCTCAAGTTGCCTTTGACCGTTCCGGCTTCAAGTACCATGGCCGCGTCAAAGCGCTGGCTGATGCTGCTCGTGAAGGCGGGCTGGAGTTCTAAGTTATGGCAAATAACGATCAAAAGCGCGACGAAGGCTACATCGAGAAGCTGGTTCAAGTTAACCGCGTAGCTAAAACCGTTAAAGGCGGCCGCATCTTCACCTTCACCGCACTGACCGTGGTTGGTGATGGCAAGGGTCGTGTAGGTTTCGGCCGTGGTAAATCGCGCGAAGTTCCTGCTGCAATCCAGAAAGCCATGGAAGCTGCTCGTCGCAACATGATTCAGGTTGACCTGAAGGGCACCACTCTGCAGTACGCCACCAAGGCCGCCCACGGCGCCTCGAAGGTTTACATGCAGCCTGCCTCGGAAGGTACCGGTATCATCGCCGGCGGCGCAATGCGTGCCGTCCTGGAAGTTGCTGGCGTTCAGAACGTCCTGGCCAAGTGCTACGGTTCGACCAACCCAGTGAACGTGGTTTACGCCACCTTCAAGGGTCTGAAAGCCATGCAATCTCCTGAGTCCATTGCTGCCAAGCGCGGCAAGAGCGTTGAGGAGATCTTCTAATCATGGCAACCGTAAAAGTTACGCTGATCAAGAGCGTCTCGGGCCGCCTGCCTAACCACAAACTGTGCGTTAAAGGTCTGGGTCTGCGTCGCATCGGTCACACTGTAGAAGTCCAAGATACTCCCGAAAACCGCGGGATGATCAACAAGGCTTACTACATGCTGAAGGTCGAGGGTTAATCGATGAAACTCAATGATCTGAGTCCAGCGCCGGGTTCCCGTCGCGAGAAGCATCGTCCAGGTCGTGGTATCGGTAGCGGTCTGGGTAAGACTGGCGGCCGCGGCCACAAAGGTCAGACCTCCCGTTCCGGTGGTTCGATCGCTCCTGGCTTCGAAGGCGGTCAACAGCCGCTGCACCGTCGTCTGCCGAAGTTCGGCTTCGTTTCCCTGAAAGCCATGGACCGCGCTGAAGTGCGTCTGTCCGAGCTGGCTAAAGTGGAAGGCGACGTGGTATCCGTGCAATCCCTGAAGGATGCCAACGTGATCGGCCAGAACGTACAGCGTGTGAAAATCATGCTGTCTGGCGAAGTCACTCGCGCAGTCACCATCAAGGGCATCGCAGCCACCAAGGGTGCGCGTGCGGCTATCGAAGCAGCTGGCGGCAAGTTCGAGGAATAAATGGCTAAGCAAGGTGCTCTCTCTTCGCTCGGTAAGGGCGGGATGTCGGAACTCTGGGCTCGTCTGCGCTTTCTGTTCATGGCGATCATCGTCTATCGGATAGGTGCGCATATCCCGGTTCCAGGCATCAATCCAGACCGTCTGGCGGATCTGTTTCGGCAGAATGAGGGGACCATTCTTAGCTTGTTCAACATGTTTTCCGGTGGCGCGCTCGAACGCATGAGCATCTTTGCATTGGGGATCATGCCGTACATTTCGGCATCGATCATCATGCAGCTGATGACTGCGGTCAGCCCGCAACTGGAGCAGTTGAAGAAGGAAGGTGAAGCTGGCCGTCGCAAGATCAGCCAGTACACCCGCTACGGCACCGTTATCCTGGCATTGGTTCAAGCCATTGGCATGTCCATTGGCCTGGCCAACCAGGGCGTGGCGTTTTCTGCAGGGCTCGGCTTCTATGTCGTTGCCGTCTCCACTTTCGTGGCGGGCGCAATGTTCATGATGTGGCTGGGCGAGCAGATCACCGAGCGCGGTGTGGGCAACGGTATCTCGATGTTGATCTTCGCGGGTATCGTTGCCGGTCTTCCGAGAGCAATCGGGCAGTCTTTCGAGTCTGCGCGCACAGGCGATATCAACATTTTCGCCCTGGTCGCTATCGGTTTGCTTGCAGTAGCGATCATCGGTTTCGTGGTGTTCATTGAGCGTGGTCAGCGTCGTATCGCCGTTCACTATGCCAAGCGTCAGCAGGGCCGCAAGGTCTTCGCCGCGCAGACCAGCCACTTGCCGTTGAAAGTGAACATGGCGGGGGTCATCCCGGCCATCTTCGCGAGCAGCATTTTGCTGTTCCCGGCTTCGCTGGGTGCCTGGTTCGGTCAGTCCGAAGGTATGGGCTGGCTGCAGGACGTCTCGCAGTCGATCGCTCCTGGTCAGCCGTTGAACATTCTGCTGTTTAGTGCAGGGATCATTTTCTTCTGCTTCTTCTATACAGCGCTGATGTTCAACCCGAAAGACGTAGCGGAAAACCTGAAGAAGTCCGGTGCCTTTATTCCGGGTATCCGTCCTGGTGAACAGTCTGCGCGCTACATTGATGGCGTTCTGACTCGTCTGACCATGTTCGGTGCTCTTTACATGATGGCCGTCTGCCTTCTGCCCCAGTTCCTGGTGGTGGCAGCAAATGTGCCGTTCTACCTTGGCGGGACCTCGTTGCTGATTGTGGTAGTGGTTGTGATGGACTTCATGTCCCAAGTACAATCGCACCTCGTTTCGCACCAGTACGAATCCCTGATGAAGAAAGCCAACCTGAAAGGCTACGGTGGCAGCGGTCTGCTGCGCTGATAGGCCCCTAAGGTTCGAGGAGTCGGTAATGAAAGTTCGTGCATCGGTGAAAAAGCTGTGCCGTAACTGCAAGATCATCCGTCGCGAAGGCGTCGTACGAGTGATCTGCAGCGCGGAACCGCGTCACAAACAGCGCCAAG
The DNA here is from genome assembly GCF_046230725.1 of Pseudomonas sp. KCJK9000. Taxonomy (NCBI): domain Bacteria; kingdom Pseudomonadati; phylum Pseudomonadota; class Gammaproteobacteria; order Pseudomonadales; family Pseudomonadaceae; genus Pseudomonas; species Pseudomonas sp. KCJK9000. The sequence goes on from NZ_JBJJLN010000020.1 coordinate 31,385, forward strand.
GCTGAGTGTGATCTGCGCTTCAAACCCAGCAGCTAGTGTGCTGCTGGGTTGATTATTCGTTTCTACAGCGATATTATCTCGCGCCCTATTTCTTGGCTTCCGGGGCGTAGGTAGCTGTCAATTGGAGTCCCACTGAATGGCCCGTATTGCAGGCGTCAACATTCCAGATAACAAGCATACTGTTATCTCGCTGACCTACATCTATGGTGTCGGTCGCACAACTGCACAGAAGATTTGTGCAGACGCTGGTGTAAACCCAGCCGCAAAGATCAAGGATCTGAGCGACGAGCAAATCGAAACCCTGCGTGGCGAAGTCGCTAAGTTCACCACCGAAGGTGACCTGCGTCGTGACGTCAACATGAAGATCAAGCGCTTGATGGACCTGGGTTGCTACCGCGGCCTGCGTCATCGTAAAGGTCTGCCGGTTCGCGGTCAGCGCACCAAGACCAACGCACGCACCCGTAAGGGCCCGCGTAAGCCGATCCGCAAGTAATCGCCCAGGAATATAGACATGGCAAAACCTGCTGCTCGTCCTCGTAAAAAAGTCAAAAAGACAGTGGTTGATGGCATCGCCCACATCCACGCCTCTTTTAACAACACCATCGTGACCATCACCGACCGTCAGGGCAATGCATTGTCCTGGGCTACTTCCGGTGGTTCGGGTTTCCGTGGTTCGCGCAAATCCACCCCGTTCGCAGCTCAGATCGCTGCTGAGCGTGCTGGTCAAGCTGCGCTGGAATATGGTCTGAAAAACCTCGACGTAAACGTCAAGGGTCCAGGTCCAGGTCGTGAATCCGCCGTTCGTGCACTGAACAGCTGCGGCTACAAGATCGCCAGCATCACCGACGTGACGCCAATCCCGCACAACGGGTGCCGTCCGCCGAAGAAGCGTCGCGTGTAATCAGGAGACAGAAGAATGGCACGTTACATTGGTCCAAAATGCAAACTGTCTCGTCGTGAAGGCACCGACCTGTTCCTGAAGAGCGGCGTTCGCGCTCTGGAATCGAAGTGCAACATCGAAGCAGCCCCAGGTATCCACGGCCAGCGCCGTGGCCGTCAGTCCGACTACGGTACCCAGCTGCGCGAGAAACAAAAAGTTCGTCGTATCTATGGTGTTCTGGAGCGTCAGTTCCGCGGTTACTACCAAGCTGCTGCCTCGAAAAAAGGCGCAACCGGTGAGAACCTGCTGCAACTGCTCGAGTGCCGTCTGGATAACGTCGTTTACCGTATGGGCTTCGGCTCGACTCGTTCCGAGTCGCGTCAGCTGGTTTCGCACAAAGCGATCAGCGTCAACGGTAAGACTGTAAACATTCCATCCTACCAAGTTCGTCCGGGTGACGTGGTCGCGGTTCGCGAGAAGTCGTCGAACCAGCTGCGCATTGTTCAAGCCCTTGAACTGTGCGCCCAGCGTGGCCGAGTTGAGTGGGTAGACGTAGATTCCGCTAAAAAGTCGGGCGTTTTCAAGAACGTTCCAGCTCGTGGCGATCTGTCTGCCGACATCAACGAAAACCTGATTGTCGAGCTCTACTCCAAGTAAGGGCTAGAAAATAGGTGCATCCATGCAGATTTCGGTAAATGAGTTCCTGACTCCCCGCCACATTGATGTGCAGGTAGTCAGTCCGACCCGCGCCAAGATTACGCTCGAGCCTCTCGAGCGTGGTTTCGGCCATACCCTGGGCAACGCGCTGCGCCGCATCCTGTTGTCCTCCATGCCTGGCTGTGCAGTAGTCGAGGCCGAGATTGATGGTGTACTCCATGAGTACTCCGCGATCGAAGGTGTTCAGGAAGACGTAATTGAAATCCTGTTGAACCTGAAAGGCCTGGCTATCAAACTGCACGGTCGTGACGAAGTTACGCTGACCTTGTCGAAAAAGGGTTCGGGGGTGGTTACCGCTGCCGATATTCAGCTGGATCACGATGTCGAGATCGTCAACCCCGATCACGTAATCGCGAACCTGGCGTCCAACGGCGCCCTGAACATGAAGCTCACCGTAGCTCGTGGTCGCGGTTACGAGCCGGCTGACTCCCGTCAAACCGACGAAGACGAAAGCCGTAGCATTGGCCGTCTGCAGCTGGACGCTTCGTTCAGCCCGGTGCGTCGTATCGCCTATGTGGTCGAGAACGCCCGTGTTGAACAGCGTACCAACCTGGACAAGCTGGTCATTGATCTGGAAACCAACGGCACCCTGGATCCTGAAGAGGCTATCCGTCGCGCTGCGACCATCCTGCAACAGCAGTTGGCCGCGTTCGTCGACCTCAAAGGTGACAGCGAGCCTGTCGTAGTCGAGCAGGAAGACGAGATCGATCCGATCCTGCTGCGTCCGGTTGACGACCTGGAACTGACTGTACGTTCGGCCAACTGCCTCAAGGCGGAGAACATCTACTACATCGGCGACCTGATTCAGCGTACCGAAGTAGAGCTGTTGAAAACTCCTAACCTTGGCAAGAAGTCCCTGACTGAAATCAAGGACGTCCTGGCCTCTCGTGGTCTGTCTCTCGGCATGCGCCTCGACAACTGGCCGCCTGCAAGTCTTAAGAAAGACGACAAGGCGACCGCCTGATCGTCGTAATCACCGAACGTAGTGTTTGGTAAGGAATGAATCATGCGTCATCGTAAAAGTGGACGTCACCTGAGCCGTACCAGCTCTCACCGCAAGGCTATGTTCCAGAACATGGCAGTGTCGTTGATCGAGCACGAGCTGATCAAAACCACCCTGCCGAAAGCCAAGGAACTGCGCCGCGTTGCCGAGCCGCTGATCACCCTGGCCAAGGAAGACAGCGTTGCTAACCGTCGTCTGGCCTTCGATCGTACCCGTTCGAAGACTGCCGTTGGCAAACTGTTCAACGACCTGGGCAAGCGTTACGCCACTCGTCAGGGCGGCTACCTGCGCATCCTGAAGTGCGGTTTCCGCGCTGGCGACAACGCGCCTATGGCGTACGTCGAGCTGGTTGATCGTCCGGTCGGCGGTGCTGTAGAAGCTGCTGAGTAAGACGTTCTGTCTGCTACAAAGAACCGGGCCTAGTGCCCGGTTTTTTGTGTGTTAATAAATTGTTTATTTCTATCGGTGCGAGTCGTTTAATAAATTTGTTTGGGAATTACCGTTCGTCGATACTCCTTTTCAAGCCGATCAGCCGGCACTCGAATACCGATAAGGAGAGCCCATGAGCACGATTCTCACCACCGCCAGCGGTGCACCTGTAGCCGATAACCAGAACTCGCGTTCCGCCGGGCCTCGTGGCCCGCTGTTGCTCGATGATTTTCACCTGATCGAAAAGCTCGCGCATTTCAATCGCGAAAACATCCCAGAGCGCCGCGTACACGCCAAAGGCTCCGGTGCCTATGGCACCTTCACCGTCACCCGCGATATCACTTCATACACCAGTGCCAAGCTGTTTGAGCACGTCGGCAAACAGACCGAAACGTTCTTGCGGTTTTCCACTGTCGGCGGCGAACGTGGCTCTGCAGATACTGAGCGTGACCCACGTGGCTTTGCGGTCAAGTTTTACACCGAAGAAGGCAATTGGGACATCGTCGGCAATAACACGCCTGTGTTCTTCATTCGCGACCCGCTGAAATTCCCAGACTTCATCCACACCCAAAAGCGTCACCCGCAAACCAACCTGAAGAACGCGCAGATGATGTGGGACTTCTGGTCGCATTCGCCTGAGGCGTTGCATCAGGTCACCATTCTGTTCTCCGATCGGGGTATCCCAGACGGTTATCGGCACATGCATGGGTTCGGTAGCCACACCTACAGCCTGGTCAATGCCCAAGGGCAACGCACCTGGGTGAAGTGGCACTTCAAGACCCAGCAAGGTATCAAGAACTTGGCGCCGGCTGAGGCGGCCCGTCTGGCTGGCACCGATCCCGACTACGCTCAGCGCGACCTGTTCGAAGCCATCGAGCGTGGCGATTACCCGCGTTGGACCGTGTGCATCCAGATAATGAGCGAAGCTGAGGCCGCCAACCGCCATGAGAACCCGTTCGATGTGACTAAAACCTGGTCCCAGAAGGAGTACCCATTGATCGAAGTGGGTGTGCTGGAGCTCAACCGTAACCCGCTCAACTATTTCGCCGAAGTCGAGCAGGCGACGTTCGGCCCGAGCAATATGGTGCCCGGGGTCGGGTTGTCGCCAGACCGCATGCTGCAGGGCCGTGTGTTCGCATATGCCGATGCCCATCGCTACCGTGTAGGCACCAATCATCAGCAACTGCCGGTCAATGCGCCACGTAGCCCAGTCCACAGCTACCAGCGTGATGGATCCATGGCCACCGGTAGCTACGGCAGCGCGCCCAACTACGAGCCTAACAGCTATGCCGATGCACCCAAGCAATCACCGCGTCATGGGGAGCCTGAATTGGCGCTTAGCGGCGCCGCAGACCGCCACGATCACCGTGCGGACAGCGATTACTTCAGCCACGCAGGCGCCTTGTTCCGTTTGATGAGCGATGAGCAGAAGGCGCTGTTGATCAACAACATCGCCGGAACCATGGCTGGCGTGAGTGAGGATGTGATCCAGCGCCAATTGCAGTACTTCTTCAAGGCAGACCCCGCCTACGGCGAAGGCATTGCCAAAGCGTTGGGCATGAATCTCGCCTGAGTCGAAGTGATAAACAGAACCGCCCTCATTTGGGCGGTTTTTCAATGAATATCACTACTGTTTAACCGATTTATTGCGCCTGATTGCGCAATTTTCAGTGACCACAGTCAAAAGCTGGTTCACACTATGTGCATCAAGCCGTTTTCACAGGGAGAAGCAGGGCGATGCAAGGTCACCCGGACGTTATCAACTACCTCGTCACGTTGCTCAAGGGCGAACTGGCCGCACGCGACCAGTACTTCATCCACTCGCGCATGTACGAAGACTGGGGCTTGTCCAAGCTCTACGAGCGCATCAACCACGAGATGGAAGAAGAAGCCCAGCACGCCGATGCGTTGATGCGCCGTATCCTCATGCTAGAAGGCACGCCTGACATGCGCGCGGACGACCTGGAAGTGGGCAGCACCGTGCCAGAGATGATCGAGGCAGACCTCAAGCTCGAATACAAGGTGCGTGGCGCACTGTGCAAAGGTATCGAGCTGTGTGAGCTGCACAAGGACTACGTCAGCCGTGACATCCTGCGTGCGCAACTGGCCGACACTGAAGAAGATCACACCTATTGGCTGGAGAAGCAGCAAGGTTTGATCAAGGCTATTGGCCTGCAGAATTACTTGCAGTCGCAAATGTAAAACAGGGGGCGCTAATGCGCCCCCTTGTTGTTTCAAGCCCGATCACGCTCCAGCAGCGGTTTGAGGTAGTGCCCGGTGTAGGATTGCTTCATTTTGCTCAGCTCCTCTGGGGTGCCGCAGGCGATGATCTGCCCACCCTTGGATCCGCCCTCCGGGCCCAGGTCTACTAGCCAGTCTGCCGTTTTGATCACATCCAGGTTGTGCTCGATCACCACTACGGTGTTGCCGTGATCACGTAGTCGATGCAGCACATCCAGCAGTTGTTGAATATCGGCAAAGTGCAGGCCGGTGGTCGGCTCGTCCAGGATGTACAGGGTCTTGCCGGTATCGCGCTTGGACAGCTCACGCGACAGCTTCACGCGCTGCGCCTCACCACCGGACAAGGTGGTGGCCGACTGCCCTAGCTTGATATACGACAATCCCACGTCCATCAGCGTCTGAAGCTTGCGCGCCAGCGCCGGTACCGCATCGAAGAACTCGCGGGCATCCTCGATGGTCATTTCCAGCACCTCGTGGATGTTCTTGCCTTTGTACTTGATCTCCAGGGTCTCGCGGTTATAGCGCTTGCTTTTGCACACGTCACAGGGCACATAGATGTCCGGCAGAAAATGCATTTCCACCTTGATCAGGCCATCGCCCTGGCACGCCTCGCAGCGGCCGCCCTTGACGTTGAACGAGAAACGCCCAGGCCCGTAGCCCCGTGAACGCGACTCTGGCACGCCGGAGAAAAGCTCACGGATCGGCGTAAAGATGCCGGTATAGGTGGCCGGATTGGAGCGCGGTGTACGGCCGATCGGGCTCTGGTCGATGTCCACAACCTTGTCCAGGTGCTGCAAGCCGTCCATGCTGCTGTGCGGCGCGGCTTCCAGGCTGCTCGCGCCGTTCAGGGCAGTGGCCGCCAGGGGGAACAGGGTGTTGTTGATCAGGGTCGATTTGCCCGAGCCCGATACGCCGGTCACGCAAGTCAGCAGGCCGATCGGCACTTCCAGGTCAACGTTCTGCAGGTTGTTGCCACGCGCGCCTTTGAGTTTGAGCTGCAGCTTCTTGTTGCGCGGTGTACGTTTGGCCGGCACGACGATCTTCTTGCGCCCGGACAGGTACTTGCCGGTCAGTGAGTCAGGGTGCTCCATGACTTGCTGCGGCGTGCCCTCGGCAACGATCTGGCCGCCATGTACTCCGGCACCTGGGCCGATATCGACGACATAGTCGGCCAGGCGAATGGCGTCTTCGTCGTGCTCTACCACAATCACCGTGTTACCCAGGTCGCGCAGGTGGTTGAGGGTGGCCAGCAGTCGGTCGTTGTCACGTTGATGAAGACCGATGGACGGCTCGTCGAGAATGTACATGACCCCGACCAGGCCCGCACCGATCTGGCTGGCCAGGCGGATGCGCTGCGCCTCGCCACCGGAGAGGGTGTCTGCGCTGCGGTCCAGGGTCAGGTAATCGAGGCCGACATTGACCAGAAACTGTAGGCGCTCGCAGATTTCCTTGAGGATTTTCGTTGCGATTTCGCCGCGCCGGCCAGTCAGGGTCAATTCACCGAAATAGCTGCTGGCTTCGCCGATCGGCAGGTTGGTCACCGCCGGCAGGGTTTTTTCACCAACCCATACGTGGCGCGCTTCGCGACGCAGCCGCGTGCCACGGCAGTCCGGGCAGGGCTGAGTGCCGAGGAACTTGGCCAGCTCTTCACGTACCGTGGCCGATTCAGTCTCGCGGTAACGGCGCTCCAGGTTCGGCACGATGCCTTCGAACGGGTGCGAACGTTTGACGATATCGCCGCGGTCGTTGAGGTATTTGAAATCGACGCTGTGCTTGCCGCTACCCTGCAGAATCACCTTCTGATGCTCTGCCGACAATTCGCCGAACGGCTCCTCCAAGCTGAAGCCGTAATGGGCGGCCAGTGAGCCGAGCATCTGGAAGTAGTACACATTGCGCCGGTCCCAGCCGCGTATGGCACCTTCAGCCAGGGTCAGCTCGCTGTTGACTAAGCGCTTGGTGTCGAAGAACTGCTTCACGCCCAGGCCGTCGCAGGTCGGACAGGCGCCGGCGGGGTTGTTGAACGAGAACAGCTTAGGTTCCAGTTCGCTGATGGAATGGCCGCAGATGGGGCAGGCGAAGCGTGCGGAGAAGATCGTTTCTTCGCCAGCTTCGTCATCCATCGGGGCCACCAGCGCAATGCCATCGGCCAGCTTGAGGGCGGTTTCGAACGACTCGGCCAAACGCTGTTGCAGATCGGTGCGTACCTTGAAACGGTCCACGACTACATCGATGCTGTGCTTTTTCTGCTTGTCCAGCTTGGGCAGTTCATCCAGCTCATAGAGCTTGCCGTTGACCCGTGCACGGACGAAGCCCTGAGCGCGCATCTCATCGAACACCGCCAGGTGCTCACCCTTGCGCTCACGTATCACCGGAGCCAGCAACATCAGCTTGCTGCCCTCCGGGCGCTCCAACACCAGGTCGACCATCTGGCTGACCGTTTGCGCTTCCAGCGGAATATCGTGGTCCGGGCAGCGTGGCGTACCCACGCGGGCATACAGCAGGCGCAGGTAATCGTAGATTTCGGTGATGGTGCCGACGGTCGAGCGCGGGTTGTGCGAAGTCGACTTCTGCTCGATGGAAATGGCCGGCGACAGGCCTTCGATGGTGTCGACGTCGGGTTTTTCCATCATCGACAGGAACTGCCGGGCATAAGCCGACAGCGACTCCACATAGCGGCGCTGGCCTTCGGCGTAGAGCGTGTCGAACGCCAGTGAAGACTTGCCGGAGCCAGACAGGCCAGTGATGACGATCAGCTTGTCCCGCGGCAGCGTCAGGTCGATATTCTTCAGGTTGTGGGTACGTGCCCCACGAATCAGGATCTTGTCCACTGCGGCCTCGCTTGGCGGGCATAAACAAAGAAGTATACGGCGCGCTGCCATTACGCGGCAAAGCGTCGCGTAGATGCCGTTAGCCTGTCGGACTGATAGAATCGCCGCCGGTTCACACGAGGTTTATCCATGCACGATACCCACAACGAGCGCATGAGCAGCAGCGAAACCCGCGCTGCAGGCGGCCTGGCTCTGGTCTTTGCCTTTCGTATGCTGGGCATGTTCATGGTCCTGCCGGTGCTGGCCACCTATGGCATGGACCTGGCCGGCGCCACGCCCGCGCTGATTGGTCTGGCCATCGGCGCCTACGGGCTGACTCAGGCGGTGTTACAGATCCCGTTCGGGATGATCTCCGACCGAATCGGCCGCCGCCCGGTGATTTACCTGGGGCTGCTGGTTTTCGCGTTGGGCAGCGTACTGGCGGCCCAGGCTGATTCGATCTGGGGGGTGATCGCCGGGCGAATTCTGCAGGGCGCCGGGGCGATATCGGCCGCGGTCATGGCGCTGTTGTCCGACCTGACCCGCGAGCAGCACCGGACCAAAGCCATGGCCATGATTGGTATGAGCATCGGCCTGTCGTTCGCTGTGGCTATGGTAGTCGGGCCTTTGTTGACAAGTGCCTTTGGTTTGTCAGGCTTGTTCCTGGCCACTGCAGGACTCGCCCTGGTCGGTGTCCTGCTGATCGCCTTCGTCGTGCCCAACACCCACAGCATCCTGCAGCACCGTGAGTCCGGGGTGGCCCGCCAGGCTCTCGGTCCAACCCTGCGTCATCCGGACCTTCTGCGCCTGGACGTGAGTATCTTTATCCTCCATGCCATTCTCATGGCCAGCTTCGTCGCCTTGCCGCTGGCGTTCGTCGAGCGCGGTGGTCTGCCCAAAGAGCAGCACTGGTGGGTGTACCTGACCGCGCTGTTCGTCTCATTTTTTGCAATGGTCCCGTTCATCATCTACGGCGAAAAAAAGCGCAAGATGAAGCGTGTGTTGGCGGGTGCGGTCAGTGTCCTGCTGCTGACAGAGGTATTCTTCTGGCAGTGGGCTGACGGTTTGCGCGGACTGGTGATTGGCACCGTGGTATTCTTTACCGCATTCAACCTGCTGGAGGCTTCATTGCCCTCGCTGGTGAGCAAGGTGTCGCCTGCTGGCGGCAAGGGAACGGCGATGGGGGTTTACTCCACCAGCCAGTTCCTCGGCGCTGCCCTGGGAGGCATTCTCGGTGGCTGGCTGTTCCAGCATGGCGGGCTGAACATGGTGTTCCTCGGCTGCGCTATCTTGTGTGCCATCTGGTTGGTCGTTGCTTTGAGCATGAACGAGCCACCCTATGTGACCAGCCTGCGCATGCCGTTGACGCCAGAAGCAGTTCAGGAAGCCGGCTTGACCGAGCGCCTGATGGCCGTGCCGGGTGTGACCGACGCCGTGGTGGTGGCAGATGAAGCCGCCATCTATATCAAACTGGATACGAAAATTTTGGACCGTGCGACCCTCGAGCGACTGGTGAATCCAGCCTCTTCGGCGTGCGAAGCCTAGGAGAACGTTATGGCCCGTGGGGTTAACAAAGTCATTCTGGTCGGTACCTGCGGCCAGGATCCCGAAGTCCGCTACCTGCCCAACGGTAACGCCGTGACCAACCTGAGCCTGGCTACCAGCGAGCAATGGACTGACAAGCAGTCGGGCCAAAAGGTCGAGCGTACCGAATGGCACCGCGTGTCGCTGTTCGGCAAGGTTGCCGAAATCGCCGGCGAATACCTGCGCAAAGGTTCGCAGTGCTACATCGAAGGCAAACTGCAGACCCGTGAGTGGGAAAAGGACGGCATCAAGCGCTATACCACTGAAATCATCGTTGACATCAACGGCACCATGCAGCTGCTCGGCGGCCGCCCGCAGGGCCAGCAAGGCGGTGACCAGTACAACCAGGGTGGTGGAAACTACGGTGGTGGCCAGCAGCAGTACAACCAGGCCCCGCCCCGCCAGCAGGCCCAGCGTCCGCAGCAAGCGCCTCAGCGTCCGGCACCCCAGCAGCCAGCACCCCAGCCGGCAGCGGACTTTGACAGCTTTGATGACGATATTCCGTTCTGATCAGCGCGATCATTTCGCGCAAACACTAAAAACCCAGGGCAACTGCCCTGGGTTTTTTTATGTCTGGTGCTGGGCTTCAGTTAACTGCTCACGCCTAGCCATCAAGCGCCGCCTCGGCAAATGCTGCATCCAGCTCAGGCGTTGCACCGCTGATTCCAATACCACCGATATGCTCGCCATTGGCATCGAGGATTGGTAGTCCGCCCTGGAGCAAGGTGATTCGGGGCAGCGAGGCATATGGGTTGGCTGGCGAGGCTGCACGACCTTTGGAGGAAAGCGGAAAACGCGCCGAAGTCGTGGCTTTGAGCTGGGCGGCATTGATATTGTCAGTGCCAGCGCCGTCCATGCGATGGAAGTGTTTGAGGTTGCCGTGTTTGTCGACGATGCTGATAACGATCGAAAACCCCTGCACGCGAGCGGCCTGTTCGGCAGCAGCAGCCATGCGCTGGGCTTGTTGTGCGCTGAGGGCCTCGGCATGGGCATGCACCGTGAGCAATGAGGTACTCAACATCAGCCAGGCTAGCGTGAAGTTCTGAGTCATGCGAAACCTTCCGTGGGAATTTTCGGCAGCTTTACAGTTAGAAGCCGGAAAATCTGTAGTCCGTTTCCTCGTTTGCTGTCAGGCGTATCTCTGCGACCTGTAGGGCATGCGGCAATCAAGTGACCCATGTCATCGCACCTTCTCGATTCTTGACTAGTCTTATCTACTGGCGGCCATCAGTCTGCCGCCACCGTGACTAAGCAAGAGGCGCCGGCCAAGCTCCGTGCGTCCAAACCTGATCAGGAGTGCACGATGGACCTCAACCGTCGGCAGTTCTTCAAGGTCGCCGCCGTCGGCCTTGGAGGCTCGAGCCTGGCGGCGTTGGGCATGGCCCCAACGCCGGCATTCGCCGAGCAGGTGCGTCATTTCAAACTGACGCATACCAAAGAAACCCGTAACACTTGCCCCTACTGCTCGGTCGGCTGTGGCTTGATCCTGTACAGCCAGGGTGATGCAGGCAAAAACGTCAAACAGAGCATCATCCACATTGAAGGTGATGCCGATCACCCGGTTAACCGTGGCACCCTGTGCCCCAAAGGTGCCGGCCTGCTCGACTTTATCCACAGCCCTAGCCGTCTCAAGTACCCCGAAGTGCGCAAGGCGGGCAGCAATGAGTGGGTGCGGGTCAGTTGGGGTGACGCCCTTGACCGCGTCGCCGAGCTGATGAAAAAGGACCGTGATGCCAATTTCATTGCCAAGAACGCACAGGGCCAGACGGTCAACCGCTGGGTGAGCACTGGTTTTCTTGCTGCCTCTGCCGCGTCCAGCGAGGCTGGCTACCTGACCCACAAGGTCATCCGTGCAACCGGCATGCTGGGGTTCGATAACCAAGCGCGTGTCTGACACGGCCCGACGGTGGCAAGTCTTGCCCCGACGTACGGCCGTGGCGCCATGACCAACCACTGGTCCGATATCGCCAACGCGAATCTGGTCCTGGTGATGGGTGGCAATGCAGCAGAAGCGCATCCGTGCGGCTTCAAATGGGTGACCGAAGCCAAGGCGCACAACCAGGCGCGGCTGATCGTGGTCGACCCGCGTTTTACCCGTACCGCTTCGGTGGCCGATTACTACGCGCCGATCCGTACCGGTACCGACATCGCTTTCATGGGCGGGCTGATCAACTACCTGCTGAGCAACGACAAGATTCAGCACGAGTACGTGCGTAACTACACCGACGTGTCGTTCATTGTCAAAGAGGGCTACGGCTTCGAGGACGGGCTGTTCAGCGGCTACGACGAGGCCAAGCGTGTCTACGCGGACAAGTCCGGCTGGGGCTACGAGCTGGGTGAGGACGGCTTCGCCAAGGTCGACCCGACGCTGCAGCACCCGCGTTGCGTTTTCCAACTGATGAAGCAGCACTACAGCCGCTACACCCCTGAACTAGCGAGCATGACCTGCGGCATGCCGCAGGACGCGATGATGAAGGTCTGGGAAGAGATCGCCAGTTGCTCGGTGCCGGGCAAGACCATGACGATCCTCTACGCTCTCGGCTGGACGCAGCATTCGATCGGTGCGCAGATCATTCGCAGTGCAGCCATGGTCCAGCTGCTGCTGGGCAACGTTGGCATGCCTGGCGGTGGCGTCAACGCTTTGCGCGGGCACTCCAATATCCAGGGCCTGACCGACCTCGGGCTGCTGTCCAACTCCTTGCCAGGCTACCTGACCCTGGCAGGCGATGCCGAGCAGGATTACACCGCCTACATCGATAAGCGTGCTTCCAAGCCGCTGCGTCCAGGCCAATTGTCGTACTGGCAAAACTACGGCAAATTCCACGTCAGCCTGATGAAGGCCTGGTATGGCCCCAATGCAACCGCAGACAACAATTGGGGCTACGACTGGCTACCCAAGCTCGACGTACCGGCATACGACGTATTGCGCATGTTCGAGATGATGAGCCAGGGCAAGGTCAATGGCTACATCTGCCAAGGCTTCAACCCGATTGCCGCGCTGCCGGACAAGAACCGCGTCACGGCGGCGCTTGGCAAGCTCAAATGGTTGGTGGTCATGGACCCACTGGCCACCGAAACTTCGGAGTTCTGGCGCAATGCTGGGCCTTTCAACGACGTCGACACGGCCAATATCCAGACTGAAGTGATACGCCTGCCCACCACGTGCTTTGCCGAGGAAGACGGCTCGCTGGTCAACAGTAGCCGCTGGCTGCAGTGGCATTGGAAAGGCGCAGATGGCCCGGGAGAGACACGTACCGACGTGCGCATCATGAGCGAGCTGTTCATTCGGCTGCGCCAGCGGTACCAGGCCGAAGGCGGTGCCTTCCCCGACCCACTGCTGAACATTCACTGGCCGTACAAAATTCCCGAAGAGCCCTCGCCGGAAGAGTTGGCCAAAGAGATGAACGGCTGGGCCGTTACTGACATGACCGATCCGGCCGGTGCAGCCATCAAGGCTGGCCAGCAGTTGTCTGGTTTCGGTCAGCTCAAGGACGATGGCAGCACTGCTTCGGGCTGCTGGATCTTCTCTGGCTGCTGGACCGAGCAGGGCAACCAGATGGCCCGGCGCGACAACAGCGACCCGTACGGCATGCATCAGGTGCAGAACTGGGCCTGGGCGTGGCCGGCCAACCGCCGCATTCTCTATAACCGCGCCTCGAGTGACACCCAGGGCAAGCCTTGGGACCCGGACAAGAAGCGGCTGGTATGGTGGAACGGCAAGGCCTGGACCGGCACCGACGTGCCCGACTTCAAGGTCGACTCGCCACCGGAGGCGGGGATGAACCCCTTCATCATGAACCCTGAAGGCGTGGCTCGGTTCTTCGCCATCGACAAGATGGCCGAAGGCCCGTTCCCCGAGCATTACGAGCCGTTCGAGACCCCTATAGGTATCAACCCTCTGCACCCGCAGAACAAAAAGGCCACCAGTAACCCGGCCGGGCGGATCTTCGACTCCGTATGGGAAAGCCTCGGCACCCATGACGAGTTCCCTTATGCGGCCACTACCTACCGGCTCACCGAGCACTTCCATTTCTGGAGCAAGCATTGCCGGCTGAACGCCATTGCCCAGCCCGAGCAGTTCGTCGAGATTGGCGAGGTGCTGGCCAATGAAAAAGGTATCAAGGCCGGTGATCGAGTGCGGGTATCGAGCAAGCGCGGGCACATCGATGCGGTAGCGGTAGTGACCAAGCGGATTCGTCCGCTGATGGTCAACAATCAGACCGTGCATCAGATCGGTATCCCGTTGCATTGGGGCTTCACCGGCACCACGCGGCACGGCTACCTGACCAACACCCTGGTGCCGTTCCTGGGTGACGGCAATACCCAGACGCCGGAGTCCAAGTCGTTCCTCGTCAAAGTGGAGAAACTCTGATGGCCAGCCAAGACATCATCGCCCGCTCGGCCACCACCACGGCTCCACCTTCGGTACGCCAGCTGGAACAGGTCGCCAAGCTGATTGACACCACCAAGTGCATTGGCTGCAAGGCTTGCCAGGTGGCATGTTCTGAGTGGAACGAACTGCGTGACGAAGTCGGCCATAACCATGGCACTTACGACAACCCGCAAGACCTCAGCGCCGAAACCTGGACTTTGATGCGCTTCACCGAGCACGAGCGCGACGACGGTAACCTGGAGTGGCTGATCCGCAAGGACGGCTGCATGCATTGCGCTGACCCAGGTTGCCTGAAAGCCTGCCCGAGCCCGGGGGCCATCATCAAGCACGCCAACGGCATCGTCGACTTCAATCAGGACCACTGCATCGGTTGCGGCTACTGCATCACCGGCTGCCCGTTCAACATCCCGCGCATTTCGCAGAAAGACCACAAGGCGTACAAGTGCACCCTGTGTTCCGACCGCGTGGCTGTGGGCCTGGAGCCGGCCTGTGTGAAAACCTGCCCCACTGGGGCGATCGTATTCGGCAGCAAGGAAGAAATGAAGGTGCACGCCGACGAGCGCATCGTCGACCTCAAGTCGCGCGGTTACGACAAGGCTGGCCTGTATGACCCTGATGGCGTCGGCGGCACCCACGTGATGTATGTGCTGCACCATGCCGACACGCCGAAGCTGTACGCCGGCCTGCCGGACCAGCCGGTGATCAGCCCGCTGGTGGGTTTGTGGAAGGGCATTACCAAACCACTGGCGCTGTTGGCCATGGGCGCGGCGGTGCTGGCTGGGTTCTTCCACTACGTGCGTGTGGGCCCGCAACGGGTGGAAGAAGACGACCACCCGACATCTGTGGACGAGAGCGTGCACCAGGTGGACCCGGCGGTCCATGTCTATGATCCGACCAAGCCCGGTGGGCAAGGGGAGCCGCGGCCATGAACGACAACAAACCCATCCTGCGCTACACCGCCAATGAACGCACCAACCACTGGATCGTCGCAATCCTGTTCATGATGGCGGGGCTTTCCGGGCTGGCGCTGTTCCACCCGGCATTGTTCTGGCTCAGCCATCTGTT
The DNA here is from genome assembly GCF_046230725.1 of Pseudomonas sp. KCJK9000. Taxonomy (NCBI): domain Bacteria; kingdom Pseudomonadati; phylum Pseudomonadota; class Gammaproteobacteria; order Pseudomonadales; family Pseudomonadaceae; genus Pseudomonas; species Pseudomonas sp. KCJK9000. Next base: position 46,504 of record NZ_JBJJLN010000020.1, read on the forward strand.
CGGTGGGGGCCCCTGGACGCGCATCCTGCACCCGTTTCTGGGCGTAGCGATGTTCGTGTTTTTCCTAGGGCTGGTGGTGCGTTTCTGGCGTGCCAATTTCATCACCGCCAACGACCGCCTGTGGCTGCGCCGGGTTGATCGGGTAATGCTGAACCAGGAGCAGGGCGTGCCACCGGTCGGTAAATACAATGCCGGGCAGAAGCTGCTGTTCTGGACGTTGTTGGCGTGCATGCTGGTGCTCCTGCTCACAGGGGTGGTGATCTGGCGTGCATACTTCAGCCACCTGTTCGGTATCGAGGTCATCCGCCTTTCGGCGCTGGCCCACGCACTGGCAGCCTTCGTGCTGGTGCTGAGCATTATCGTGCACATCTACGCCGGTATCTGGATCAAAGGCTCGATCAGCGCCATGCTGCATGGCTGGGTCAGTCGCGCTTGGGCGCGTAAGCACCATGAATTGTGGTACCGCGAGGTAACTGGCGATAAAACTCGGGGCAATCACGGACGCAAAGAAGGATGAGCGCTTGAGCACGATACTGGAACCTGGGCAGATCGAAGCGTCGGCGGTTATGCCGCCGTTTCTACATCTGCCGCCTGGCGATTTGTTCGCACTACGCGCGCAGCGCCTGGAGCACCTGGCCGAGGGTCACGCCTTGGCGGATTACTTGAGGCTGGTAGCTCAGCTTTGTCGGGTACAGCAGCTGCTTGTGGATAACCCGCCTGCCGGCTTACCCGTGGCCGAGGCACGTCAGCGCTTGTGCATAAGTCATGGACTTCCCCCCTTGGCAGCTGACAGTCTGGTGCGTGAGGGGCCTTGGCTGGTCTGGTTGCAGGCACTGCTCGCGCACTTGAGCACTGAAGCCACCGGGGCGCTGGGCGAAGCGTTGCGAGCGTTGCGCGCCAGTGACCAGGGGCAGCGCAAGGGTTGGGGTATCGCCCTGCTTGCCGGGCAATACGATGCGGTGCCTGCAGCGCTGGTGCCGTTCCTTGGTGCTGCCTTGCAGGCTGCCTGGTCAAGTTGGTTGCTGGCACTGCCAGCTACCGAGCTCAAACCTGCGGGCAGCCTTGCGCAGTGCCCCGCCTGCGGCTCGCCCGCCATGGCCGGTGTGGTGCGTAACCGTGGCAAGCACAATGGCTTGCGCTACCTGGCCTGTTCGCTCTGTGCCTGCGAATGGCATGTAGTTCGCGTGAAATGTGTTTATTGCGAGTCGAGCAAAGACCTGCGCTATAGCAGCCTGGAGGATGATCGCCAAGCGCCGGGCAAGGCGCCGCTGCGAGCTGAATGCTGCCCGGGCTGTCAGAGCTACTTGAAGCAGAGCTACTTGGAGAATGACGCGGCGGCCGAGCCGTTGGCTGACGATCTGGCTAGCCTTGCGCTGGATATACGCTTGGACGAGGAGGGCTTGCATCGCTTGGCACCGAACCTGATGCTCGCGCCTGGGTCGTAGCTCGGGTCTACACTGAAATACCACGTCGCTTGCTTGGCGGCGGTTCGCGTCGTAGAACCGCCGAGCAAGGCCAGCACAGACAACGGATCAGTCCAAGGTAGTACCGCATGTCCTCCAGCCTCACCAGCCACGCACCACGCCTGCCGTCCATCGATACCCTTCTGCGCCACCCGGCCTGCATGCCGCTGATCGACCGGCACGGCCGCGATGCTGTTCTGGCTACACTGCGCCAACTGCTCGACGACCTGCGCGGCCCCGCGCTCCATGGCCAGCTCAGTACCGCCGAGCTTGGCGCTGAGGTGCTGCTGGGGCGCACGGGCGAGCGGCTGCTGGTGCAGCAGCGCAGCCAGGTGCGTCGTGTGTTCAACCTGACAGGGACGGTGCTGCACACCAACCTCGGCCGCGCGCTGCTCCCAGATCAAGCCATCGAGGCGATGCAGATGGCCGCGCGCTACCCGCTCAACCTTGAGTTCGACCTGGCTACCGGCAAGCGCGGCGACCGTGATGATTTGATCGAAGGTCTGATTCGCGAATTGACCGGCGCCGAAGCCGTTACCGTGGTCAACAACAATGCCGCTGCAGTGCTGCTGGCGCTCAACAGCCTGGGGGCACGCAAAGAGGGCATCATTTCTCGTGGCGAGCTGATCGAGATCGGCGGTGCCTTTCGTATCCCTGACATCATGGCACGCGCCGGCGTGAAGCTGCACGAAATCGGCACTACCAACCGCACGCACGCCCGTGATTATGAAGCCGCCATCGGTCCACGCACTGGCCTGCTGATGCGTGTGCATTGCAGCAATTACAGCATTCAGGGCTTCACTCACCAGGTCGAGACGGCGCAGCTTGCGCAGATCGCCCACCAGCATCAATTACCGCTGCTCGAAGACCTGGGCAGCGGCAGCCTGCTCGACCTCACTCGCTGGGGCCTGCCGGCCGAACCCACGGTGCGCCAAGCCCTAACCGATGGCGCGGATATCGTCACCTTCAGCGGCGACAAGCTGCTCGGTGGCCCGCAGGCAGGAATCATCGTCGGGCGTAAGGACCTCATCGCCAGGATCAAGAAAAACCCACTTAAACGGGCATTGCGCGTCGACAAGATCACCCTCGCCGCACTTGAAGCGGTGCTGGCGCTGTATCGCGACCCCGACCGCTTGGTCGAGCGCCTGCCGAGCTTACGCTTGCTCACTCGTGGCCAGGCCGAAATTCAGGCCCAGGCCGAGCGCCTTGCCCCAGAGCTCAAAGCGCGCCTGGGCGAGCAGTGGCATGTTGGCGTCGAGCCGGCACTGGGCATGATTGGAAGCGGTAGCCAGCCGGTGGCACGGCTGCCCAGCGCGGCACTGTGCCTGCGCCCGCAGGTGTCGAAGAAACTGCGTGGGCGCAGCCTGCACGTGCTGGAGCGCGCTCTGCGCGCCTTGCCGGTACCAGTGCTCGGGCGCATCAACGATGACGCCCTGTGGCTCGACCTGCGTCAGCTGGACGATGAAGCGCAGTGGCTAGCTCAATTACCAGCCTTGCAGTTGGGGCCTGTACAGTGATCGTCGGGACAGCCGGCCATATCGACCACGGCAAGACCGCGCTGCTTGAGGCACTCACCGGCCAGGCCGGCGACCTGCGTCAGGAAGAACGCGCTCGGGGCATGACGATCGATTTGGGTTACCGCTACGTGGCGCTTGCAGATGGGGCTGCGTTGACCGGCTTCATCGACGTGCCGGGTCACGAGCGTTTTATCCACAACATGTTGGCCGGTGCCCATGGTATCGATCTGGTGTTGCTGGTGGTGGCCGCCGATGATGGGGTGATGCCCCAGACCCGCGAACACTTGGCGATCATCGAGCTGCTGGGCATTGCGCAAGCGCTGGTAGTGATCAGTAAATGTGACCGTGTGGAACCCGAACGCTTGGCACAGGTGCAGGCGCAGATCAGCGCGTTACTGGCCCATGGGCCTTACGCCAAGGCGCGTCAATTCCCCGTATCGAGCCTCACTGGCCAGGGAATCGAGGTGCTGCGCCGGGCCTTGCTGGAGGCTGAAACACAGGGGCGCCAACGCAGCCCACGCGGTGGCTTTCGGTTGGCGGTGGACCGTGCGTTTGCCGTCACCGGAGCCGGGATAGTCGTCACCGGCACTGCCCTGGCAGGGCAGGTGAGTGCAGGCGACACATTACTGCTAGGCAAGGTGGGCAAGCCGGTGCGTGTGCGTGGCCTGCATGCGCAGAACCAGGTTGCCCTGGTGGCCGAGGCCGGCCAGCGGGTGGCGCTGAACATTGCTGCTGAGCGCTTGGCACTTGAGCAGGTGCACCGCGGGGACTGGCTGGTGCCCCAATGGTTGCATGCGCCCAGTGTGCGAGTGGATATCGACCTTACCCTGCTGCCCGGCGAAAGCCGTGCCTTCGAGCACTTCAGTGCTGTGCATGTGCATCTTGGTACCCAGGATGTCACCGCCCGAGTGGCGTTGCTCGAGGGTCAAAGCCTGGCTGCCGGGCAGCGTATGTTCGCGCAATTGCTGCTTAATGCGCCTTTGCAGGCAGTACACGGGGACCGCCTGGTATTGCGCGACCAGCGTGCCCAGCGCACGCTCGGCGGGGGCAAAGTGCTTGACCCGTTCGCCCCAAGCCGACAGCGTCGCAGCGACGAACGCTTGCGCCAATTGCAGGTGCTGCGCGCTGCAGATGATCTGGAGCAAGCGCTGCCGGCACTGCTCGCCAGTGCTCAAGGCGGCTTGGACCCACAGCGTCTTGAGCGCCAGTTCAATCGCCAGCGCGAAACCTGGCTTTTGCCCGATGATGTGCTGGTAGTCGCCACGCGCCAGGGGCCGTTGCTGTTTGCCAAATGTCGATGGCATGCGCTCAGGCAGCAACTGCTCGAGCAACTGGCACGCTTGCACGAGCTGGAGCCCGACCAGCTCGGCCCTGACCGCGACCGCCTGCGCCGCTTTGCTGGCCTGGCGCTGGAGCGGCCGGCGTTTGTCAGCCTGCTCGACGAGTTGCTCAGTGACCAACTGCTGTCCAGCAGTGGGCCATGGCTGCATTTGCCTGAGCACAAGGTACAGCTGAGCGCTGCCGATAGCGCAATGTGGGGGCGGCTGGAGCCGAGGCTGCTGGCAGGCGAATACGACCCGCCCTGGGTCAGGACGTTGGCAGCCGAAGAGCAATGTGCCGAAGCGGATGTGCGCTTGCTGCTTCGCAAGCTAGCGCGTTTGGGCCTGGTGCATCAGGTGGTACGCGACCTCTTCTACCCGCAGCAGACGCTTAAGCGCATGGCAGCACTGCTGCTCAAGCAGATGGAGGACACGCCAGTAGTGCAGGTTGCCGCGTTTCGCGATATGTTGGGCATCGGTCGCAAGCGCAGTGTGCAGGTTCTCGAATACTTCGACCGCATTGGCTTCACCCGCAGGGTGGCCGACCAGCGCTACATCCGCGCCGACAGTGCATTGGCCCAGCAGCAGGCCGGGCACTGAATACAAGGAAGGCAATCGCGCCCGGTGGCGCGGCCGGGCTTCAAACCCGGTTGGGGACGGCAGCCGTTCCCGGGCAGGTTCGACTCCCGCTGCCTTCCGCCACTTTCACCCGCAATCAGGCGCGTTCCCCGCAAAGGTCCAACGCAAACCACTGTTCGGCTGCATCGACATCCAGGCCGGCGCCCAGCAGTGCGAACATCTTGCCCAATGCAGCTTCCCGGGTCATGCCGCCGCCACTGACTAGCCCGGCGCTACGCAAGCGGTTACCCGCTGCGTAGGTGTCGAATACCACCGACCCTTCCGGGCACTGACTGATGGCGGCCAGCAGGACACCGCGCTGGCGCGCTGCACGCAGCACTTCCAGTAGCGCCTGGTCATCCGATGGCCCGGTACCACTGCCATAGCACTCCAGTAGCAAGCCCTGCACGCCGCTTTCGAGTACGGCTTGAAGATGTACCGCTTGCAGGCCTGGGTATACCGGCATCACCGCCAGGTTGACCGGTTGGCGCCGTTGCCGATAGTCCAGGGCGGCAGGCCACTGGCTGGCCCGTTCACCTTCGCGGTGGCGTGGCAGTGCAGCGAAGGCGTCGAATGCCTCGCTGCGTAGCTTCGAAGCCCGGCAGCCATGCAGCAACTGGCCGTGGAAATACAGCTGCACACCACTGTCCAGGCCCTTTTCGACCTGCCGCAGGGCTCCGCACAGGTTGTCCCAGGCATCACTGCCCGGTGCCCCGGCTGGCAGCATCGAGCCGGTCAGCAACACCGGCACCGGCAGGCCCAGTAGCAAGAAAGACAACGCTGCGGCGCTGTAGGCCAGACTGTCGGTGCCATGCAGCACCATCACGCCATCATGGCCGGCATCCACCGCCGCGACGATGGCTTCGCGCATCGCCAGCCAGTTGTGCTGCTGCATGTTGGCGCTGTCGAGCAGCGGGTTCATTTCCTGCAGCGTCCAGTGCACCTGTGGTGCATCGGGCAGTTGAGCGAGGTGTTCGCGCATGCGCGCATCGAAACCACCGGCCGGCGCGAGGCCTTCTGCGGTTTCCAGCATGCCGATGGTGCCGCCGGTGTAGAGGACGAAAAGGTTCTTGACTGCACGCATGGAGAGCATCCGTAGCGGGGAGCGAAAGTAGAGCAGCCGCCCACGGACAGGGCGGCTGGGCAGGGCAGAATATCAGCGCTGGGTTTGCGCTTGGCCGACGGCTTTGTCAGCGACTGTTTCCGCTTGCGGGTTGGCAGGCCAAGCATTGCGGTCAAGGTCCAGGTCAGCGAACTTCGACGAGTCGAATACCGGCTGCTTGATACCGGCCTTGCGCTGCTCGTCGTAGTCACGCATCACCCGCAGGCCGACCTTGAACAGCAGGGCCAGGGCGATCAGGTTGACGAAGGCCAGGCAGGTCATGGTGATGTCGGCGAACGCGAAGACCGTGGACAGGTCCTGCATCGAGCCCCAGACCACCAGCGCCAGTACCAGGCCACGGAACACCATGAGCACGGTGCGGTTGCGGCTGAGGAACTGCAGGCTGTTTTCGCCCAGGTAGTAGTTGTAGAGGATGCAGGTGAACACGAACAGTGACAGCGCAATGCTGACGAACAGGCGGCCCCAGTCACCCACCACGGCGGCCAGCGAGTTCTGGGTCAGGACGATGCCGTCACCTTCGAAGCCTGGGGTGTAGAAGCCCGACAGCAGAATCAGCAAGGCGGTGCAGGTGCAGATCACGAAGGTGTCGAGGAACACGCTGAATGCCTGGACCACGCCTTGAGCACCTGGGTGCTTCACGGCAGCTACGGCGGCTACGTTCGGTGCACTGCCCAGGCCTGCTTCGTTGGCGAATACGCCACGTTTCACACCCATGACGATGGCGCTGCCGAGCAGGCCGCCGAAGGCTGGGTCGAGACCGAAGGCGCTCTTGAAGATGGTTTCCAGCATGGCAGGCACGTGTTCGATCTGAGTGCCGATCACGTACAGGGTTACGCCGATGTAGGCCAGGGTCTTGACCGGTACCAGCAGGTCCGACACGGCCGCGATGCGCTTGATGCCACCGATGAAAGTGATGGCCAACAGCACTGCCAGGACGATGCCGGTGTGTTGCGGGTCAAAGGCGAAGGCGTTCTGCAGCGAGTGGGTCACGGTGTACGACTGCAGGCCGATGAAGGCGAAGCCGTAAGTGACCAACAGCAGGATCGAAAACACGATAGCCATGCTTTTGCGCTTCAGGCCGTGCTGGATGTAGTACGCCGGGCCGCCACGGTACAGGCCATCGCCGTCGGCGCGCTTGTACACCTGTGCCAAGGTACATTCAAAGAAGCTGCTGGCCATGCCGACCAGGGCTGTGACCCACATCCAGAATACCGCGCCTGGGCCGCCCATGGTCACGGCGATGCCGACACCGGCAATGTTACCGGCGCCAACGCGGCCGGCAAGGCTCAGCATCAGGGCCTGGAAGGAGCTCAACTGGCCTGCCTGGCCACGCAGCGATTCCTTGAAAACGGCGAACATATGGCCGAAGTGGCGGAACTGAACGAACCGCGAGCGGATGGTGAAGTAACCGCCGAGACCGACGATCAGCACGATGAGGAGTTTCCCCGAGAGGAAATCGTTAAGTGCTTCGAGCATTGGAAAATGACCTCGATTCTTATTGTTCGCATGGAATGACTAGCGGACGGCAGGCGCACCACTATTCGTTGGGGCGCATGGTTGGCCATGACAAGACTCGTTACAATTTCGCGGCTTGCTCCGTTTTGGTGCGACTTGATGCTACACTTGCGTCATTCGCGTCACCTGAGTCTGCTGTCATGAGCGATCACTTCGCCAACAATCTCAAATTGGCTTGTAGCCACTACCGCTCTATCTCCGAAGTTTGCCGCCAGCTGTCGATCAACCGTGCCCAGTTCAACAAGTACCTGAGCGGGCAGAGCCGTCCGACGGCTTACAACCTCAAGCGCATTGGCGATTTCTTTGGCGTGGAAGATTACGAGCTGAATTTGCCACCCGAGCAGTTCAGCCGCTTGATCGGTGCACGGGTGTCGACGCCAGCCGAGCAACCCGGCGATCCGATCAGTGAATTGTTCCGCCCGCTGCATGATCACGCCGGCAATCTTTCGCGCTATTGCGGCTATTACTTCGAATACTCCAACTGCATGTCGGTCCCCGGCACCATCCTGGTGTCGCTGGTGCATCTGTGGGAAGAGCGGGGCCGCTTTCTGTTCGAGCGCCAGGAGCGTCAGGAGCGTTCCAGCTCTGCCGACCAGCATGCCGAAGTGCGGTGCCGCTATCTGGGTGCGGCGTTTCAGCTGCAGGATCGACTTTTCCTGATCGACTATGAGTCGCTGACCTACAACGAGATGAGCCAGACCATTCTCATTCCAAGCTTCAAAAGCCGCATCACTCGGCTAAACGGCCTCAAGGCCGGCGTTTCCAGCGGCGACCGTCGCAACCCCGCTTGCACGCGTGTGGTGTGGGAGTATTTGGGTGAAGAGATAAACCGCATCAACGCCTATCGGCAGGTCAAGCTGTATCAGCCGGATGATTCGCGGATCGATGACGACGTGCGCGAGCGCTTGAGCGTGGCGCCTTTGCGCAATGGGTTGTTTGAGATCGAGTGACGTTATCAAAGCAACGCGGCGTGGAAACGCAGCCATTCACCTATCGGATGATCTGCGCTGAGAAGCAACTTGATAGCCATCAAACAGCACACAGTAACCAGCAGCGGTTTGATCAGTTTAGGTCCGAAGTAAAGTGCACAACGAGCGCCGAGCTGAGCGCCAATGATGGCGCAGGCGGCCATAGCCAGCGCCAACGGCCATATGACGGCACCGCTGAAGATGAATACCGACAACCCCCCAAGGTTGCACGAGGCATTGAGCAGCTTGCTGCTACAGATCGCCTGCATAAGGTGCTGACCCAAGAGCAACGTGAAAGCGATCATGAAAAATGAACCGGTACCCGGACCAAAGATACCATCGTAAAAACCGATGCCTGGAGCCACAACGAGTGCGAAGGTCCAATGAGGTAGCCGTTGTTTGCGATCCTGATTGTCGAGCTTGGGGCTAAGCGCAAAATAGATGGCTACTGCTATTAGTAGAATTGGGACTGACGCCTCGAGCATTGCCCTATCGAGCAAGCTGATTGAAAAGGCCCCTGCAACGCCTCCGAAAAAGGCTAATAAAGCCATCGGCCAGATCGCTTGCCATTGGATCATGCGTTTTCGAGCAAACGCCCAGACTGCCGAAACACTGGCTGATGAAGCCTGCAACTTATTGGTCGCCATTGCAGCCAATGGATCAATTCCGGCGATGAAAAGTGCCGGAAGCGTCAGCAAGCCTCCACCTCCCGCAATGGCATCGAAGAATCCGGCTAGGAACGCAACAGCGGCAAGCAGGCACACTGTGGAGATTTCGATTTCCATCTACAGTTCTCCAATCTTATCCGCGAACGACGAGTGGGTCTGACTGAAGCACTAGAGCTTTGGTGTGTGGCGCATAAGCGAAGAGCCGAATCAGTAGCCTTCGGTTGCTGAATTCAATTACGCAAATTTTACCAAGTGAGAAGGCATCAAGTTGCAGCAGCTGTTTGGCCGTGAATTTCTTTTTAAGTTTGAGTGCTAGATCCATTGATAATGCTGCAGTCCCTGGTGTTTCGGGCCCGCCCGCGGCAGCTATATGGCGGCACGCCCTATCCAGGATACGGGCTTGACTTTGCTGAAACTTAAAATAAGCGACATCCTGAGGTTCTTCGGCGCAACTTCCTGTCATGGCTTTTTCCTTGCGTGTAAGAATAGGTTGAAACTTCATGATGTAATGGAGCTATTTGGTCAGTTTTTTCTAATGTTGGATGCAGTACGTGGTCACTTAGGTCTGTAGGGCTTTTCTTATGGGGTGGTAGGCCTGAAGCACCCAGGAAGCCGTGCACCTCGGGTTGGACTTCCCCGCCTGGAAACCGCAAAATGCCCCTTTCCCCAATCACTCTGTTCGGATCTGCTGACTCTATGCGTATGCGCCTGATGCTGTTGGGTGGTGGCAATGCCCTTGGGCAAGCGCTGATTCGTCTCGGGGCCGAGGAGGACATCGCATTCCTGGCGCCGCGCCCGCCGGAAGACGGCTGGGCCCCGGCCAGCCTCACTCAGCTGCTCGACGATCACCGCCCCGATGCCCTGGTCAACCTGGCCTACTATTTCGACTGGTTTCAGGCCGAGTCGGTCAGCGAACCGCGCCTTGCTCAGCAGGAGCGGGCGGTGGAGCGGCTGGCGGAGCTGTGTCAGCACCACCAGATCACGTTGGTGCAGCCTTCCAGCTACCGGGTGTTCGACGGCTCGCGGGCCACGGCCTATAGCGAAAAGGATGAGCCAATGCCGCTGGGCGCGCGCGGCCAGGCGCTTTGGCGCATCGAGCAGAGCGTACGCGCCGCCTGTCCGCAACATGTGCTGCTGCGGTTCGGTTGGTTACTGGATGAGAGCATCGACGGGGTCCTGGGGCGCTTTCTGACCCGCGCCGAGCAGCCGCAGGAGCTATTGCTGGCCGATGACCGCCGTGGTAACCCCACACCGGTCGACGATGCTGCCCGGGTGATCTTGTCGGTGCTCAAGCAACTCGATTGCAGTGCGCCGCTCTGGGGCACTTACCACTACGCCGGCAACGAGGCGACCACGCCACTGGTCCTGGGCCAGGCCATTCTGACCGAGGCCGGGCAGCATCGGCAGCTGGCGGTACAGGCACCAACTGCGCAAGCCCATGCCTTGCGGCCGGACGCCAGTGAGGAGCCGCAGAACGCAGTGCTGGCCTGCAAGAAAATTCTTCACACTTTCGGCATCAAACCGCGCGCCTGGCGCGCAGGTTTGCCGCCATTATTGGATCGATTCTACCGCCATGGCTAACGCCCCTATCCTGATCACCGGCGGCGCCGGCTTCATTGGCTCCCACCTGTGCGATGCGTTACTGGCTAAAGGCTATGCGGTACGTATTCTCGACGACCTTTCCACCGGCAAGCGCGACAACTTGCAACTGAGCAACCCGCACCTGGAGCTGATCGAGGGTGATGTGGCCGATGCTCAGCTGGTTCAGCGCGCCGTCGCCGGTTGCCGCGCCGTGGTGCATCTGGCGGCGGTGGCGTCCGTGCAGGCCTCAGTCGAAGACCCGGTCAAGACTCACCAGAGCAACTTCATCGGCACGCTGAACGTTGCCGAGGCGATGCGCGTTCATGGCGTGCGCCGTGTGCTGTTTGCCTCCAGTGCGGCGGTATACGGCAACAATGGCGAAGGGGAATCGATTGCCGAGGAAACCTCCAAGGCGCCTTTGACGCCCTATGCGGTAGACAAGCTGGCCAGCGAGCAGTACCTCGACTTCTACCGCCGGCAACATGGGCTGGAACCAGTGGTATTCCGCTTCTTCAATATCTTTGGCCCGCGCCAGGACCCTTCCTCGCCATACTCGGGCGTCATCAGCATATTCAGCGAGCGCGCCGCCCAAGGCTTGCCAATCACTGTGTTCGGCGATGGCGAGCAAACTCGTGACTTCCTCTACGTCGGTGATCTGGTGCAGGTGATGGTACAGGCGCTGGAGCTGGCGCAGGTGGAGGAGGGGGCGGTGAACGTGGGCCTGAACCAGGCAACCTCGCTCAACCAGATGCTCAAGGCGTTGGAACAGGTGGTGGGTAGCTTGCCGGCAGTCCGTTATGCCCAGGCCCGCTCGGGTGATATCCGCCATTCGCGGGCGGACAACCAGCGCCTGCTGGCGCGCTTCGATTTCCCGCAGCCCACCTCGATGGTCGAGGGGCTGGCAAAGTTGCTTGGCAAAGCCTGAACCTGGCAACGCAACTGGGGCCGCTACGCGGCCCCAGTTGATGAGCATCAGATCTTAGCTGACGGGCGTTAGGCGACTGCCGCCTTTTTCCCAGGTCAGAACTTGTAACCAAGGCCAACCATGTACACCCATGGGTCGACATCCACGTCGACCTTGGTCTTGCTGTAGCCCAGAGCAGTCGGGCCATTGACGCTGGCCTTGGTGTCGATGTCGACATACCACACCGCGGCGTTCACCAGCAGGTTGTCGGTGATCATGTAGTCCATGGCCAACTGGCCGGCGAGGCCTACCGAATCCTGCAATTTGAGGTTGCTGAAGCCTTGTTGCTTGCGCTGGCCTGTGAGGTCTTCATCGAAGAACAGGGTGTAGTTGATGCCAACCCCGGCATAAGGCTGGAACTTGGAGGTGGGCTCCATTGGGTAGTACTGCACAGACAGGGTCGGTGGCAGTTGCTTGATGTCGGCCAGTTTACCGTCCAGGCCTGCGCCCAGGCCTTTCACCCCGACACTGTGCTTGAAGGGCGTCGCTGCCAGCAGTTCCAGGCCAACGTGATCGGTCAGCATGTAGGCGAAGGCCAGGCCCAATTGGGTGTCGCTGTCCAGGGTCGCCTTGGTGCCCGATACCTTGTTGCCATCGAATTTCAGGTCGCTGCTGCTCTCGTTCGGCGCAGTGGTAATGGCACCTGCACGGACGATGACATCACCCGCCTGGTGGGCGTAGGCAACTGGGGTGGTGAGCGCAAGGGCCACTAGCGAGGCGCCGAGCAAGGACTTGTTCATGGAAGCTCCCAAAGGACGTGATTAAACGAATGGTCCAATGGTACGGAGCCGGCTAAACGCATTGTTTGACCCAGCTCAACGAAGCGTCGTTACAAATTAGAAACAGTTCTCACTTGAGCACATACGCATAGATTTTCTCGGCTTCCATCTGGTAGCCGGCATCGGCCAACTCGCTGCTGGAGGCTCTAACCTGCATCTTTCCCTCGATCCAGTAGGGCTGGTAGAGGTCCTCCACACGCACACCCATTTCGCTGAAGATATGCACGATCTGATTGGATGGCGGGGGCGGCACATGGATGCAGGCGCCGTAGTAAGGCACCAGCAGAAACTCTGTGGTGCGGCCCTCCTCACTGACCTCGAGCGGCACGATATAGCCCGGGATCTTCACCTGCTGGCCATCAAGGCTCTGCACCACCGGGGCATCGGGCGCCTGTTGGCGCGCCGCAGGGGCAGACTCGGCAGACAGTGCATCGCTCAATTGCGACATGTCGTGCAGCGGCGCCAGTTGAGGCGGGATGACCGGCGCGCCCTCAGGAATCAGCGCAGGCCAGTCCAGCTCGCGCACCTCGCTCGCCCACACCGGGGCTGCGAGGCACAAGATCGATAACAGCAGTACCCGGAGCATGGTGCCTCTCAAAGGTGAATCGACAAGCCGTCGGCCAGCGACTGCCGATAGGCGCGCCAGGCCGGTACGCTGCCCATCAGCAGCGCGGCGCCAAGGATGATCGCCAGCAGCGTCCACTCATGTGCGCTGGGCAACGCCAATGGCAGGTAAAGGCCGTAGTTGGCCTGAACGTAGCCTTGCGCCAGGGCGATGCCTGCGTACAGCAAACCCAGCCCTGCCGCGATGCCGGTGACGGCCAGCGCCAGCGCTTCGAGTACCAGCAACCCGGCGATATGCCAGGGGCGTGCGCCCACCGAACGCAGGATGGCCATTTCCCGGCGCCGCTCGTTGAGGCTGGTGAGAATCGCCGTGAGCATGCCGATCAAACCGGTCAGCACCACGAACAACGACACCACGAACAACGCCTGCTCGGCGGTGCCCATCAGGCTCCACAGTTCCTGCAAGGCGACCCCAGGCAAAATCGCCAGCAGCGGCTCGCTGCGGTACTCGTTGATTTCGCGCTGCAGGCTGAAGGTGGCGATCTTGTTGTTCAGCCCAAGCATGAATGCGGTGATGGCGGCAGGTTGCAGGTCCATGGTGCGCGCCTGGTCCGCACTGATGCGGCCTGCGCCACGGGCCGGCACGCCATTGTGCCAATCGATATGAATCGCCTCCATGCCCGCCAGGCTGATGTGCAGGGTACGGTCGACCGGCGTACCGGTGCGTTTGAGCACGCCGACAACGGTGAAGGGTTTGTCGTCATGCTTGACCAGGCTGATCGCGGCGACACCGTGCGCCAGCACCAGCTTGTCGCCAAGCTTGTAATGCAGCGCGTCGGCCACTTCGGCACCGAGCACCACCTCGAACGGGTCGCTGGCGAACTCACGGCCTTGGCTCAGCTCCAGATGCTGCCGGCGGCCATACTGGTACTGACTGAAGTAGTCACCCGTGGTGCCCATGACCCGGTAACCCCGGTGCGAGTCACCCAGCGAAATGGGGATCGCCCATTTTACCCGGGGGTCATGGGCATAGTGCTGGTAGCTGTCCCAGCGTATGTTGTTGGTGGCGTTGCCAATACGAAACACCGAATACAGCAGCAGGTTCACCGAGCCGGAGCGGGCACCGACAATCAGGTCGGTACCGCTGATGGTGCTGGCGAAGCTGGCACGCGCTTCGGTGCGCACACGTTCGACGGCCAACAGCAGGCACACCGACAGAGCAATGGCGAAGGCGGTGAGAAAGGCCGTGAACCGGCGGTTGGCCAGGCTGGCCAGGGCAAGGCGAAGCAAGTACATCAGGCCTCCCGGGGCTTGGCGGCGCGGTTGAGTTCTGCCAGGGACAGATGGCGGTCGAACAGCGGCGCCAGGCTCTGGTCATGGCTGACGAACAGCAGACTGGAGCCCGCCGCGCGGCACTCGTCGAACAGCAGACGGATGAACACTTCGCGGGTATCGGCATCCAGTGCCGAGGTCGGCTCGTCGGCAATCACCAGTTCAGGCTGGCCGATCAGAGCCCGTGCTGCGGCCACGCGTTGCTGCTGGCCGATCGATAGGCTGTCGGCCCGGCGCGCCAGCAGCGCCGGTTCGCCCAGGCCCAAGTGCGCCAGCAGTTCACTGGCCGCCTGGTCGACACTGCCATGGCGCTGGGTAGCGCGTTGGGCGCGGCTGCGCGAGAAGCGGCAAGGCAGCTCGACATTTTCCCTTACCGAAAGGAAGGGCAGCAGGTTGAACTGCTGGAAAATGTAGCCAGTGTGGTCGACTCGAAAGCGGTCACGCGCACCTTGGCCCAGCAGCGCCAGGTCCTGCCCCAATAGCTGAATACGCCCTTGGCCCGGCCGGTTGACCCCGCCCAGCAAACCCAGCAGCGTGGTCTTGCCACTGCCGCTGGGCCCTTTGAGGAACAGAGCTTCGCCGGCGTCCAGGCGCAGCGCCGGTATATCCAGCAGGGGCGCCTGGCCGGGCCAGGCGAACACCAGGTCCTGCAGTTCGATCAACGCCTGGCTCATTTCAGAACGTGACCGCGGCCTTGGTGGGCGACGTTTCGACGCCCTTCTGGCCGTTCGGGCCGATCAGTTGCACGTTGATTTTCTGTGTGGCCGGGAACGCCTTGTAGAGTGGGGCCAGGTCGATCTGGGTGAGTTTGGCGGGCGTCGCGCAGGTCAGCTGGTAGTGGGCATTGATGTCGCTGTGAACGTGGCCTTTCTCGTGCTCATCACCGTCGTCGTCTGCCTTGGCCGCGTCGCCGAACAGCGGGCTTTGCAGCTCTTGCTGGTCGTCCTTGCAGCCAGCGGCCGAGGCCAGGGCAAATAGTTTGAGCGGTTGCTCGAGCTGCTGGCGCACAGCCGCCACCTTAGCCTTGTCGGCATCGCTGCTGGCCATGTGCTCGAAGCCCACGAGGTTCATTGCCGGGCTATCGAGCTCCAGCTCCAACGTATTGCCGTCAAGTACGACGTTGAGCTTGGCGACGCCGTGTTCGTGGGCGCCAAGGGTGCCATGGGAATGATCGTGGTCATGATCTTCATGGGCTTGGGCGGCAGCCAGGGGTAGCAGAGCGAAAGGCAGGGCGAGCAGCAAACGACGCATGGACGACTCCGGAAGCGGGGCTGGGATAGTGGTTATGTTATAACAACTTTTTAGTCCGCTGCCAGCCTGTGTAGCGCAGGTTTCATGTTGCGGTAGCATGGCGGCATTGACCTGAGCCTCTGGAGCAGACTGTGAGAATTCGTGGACAGATCGGTGAATGGCCGGTGGACTTGACCCTTGAACTGGAACCCCATGAGTGGGCCCAGTTACGGCGCGAGGCTGAGGTGCCAGCCCCGCTGCCGGTTCCCGATGCGGCTGTGGTTGCCACGCCGCGCCAGAACGATGGGCAGTGGGCAGCAGCGTGTGAGGTGTTGCGCCAGGCGGGCACGATGAACGGGCCGGCGTTGCTGGACCGCCTCGAAGCATTGACCGGTAGCACGGCGGCGGGTAAGCGGCTGCTGGTCCGGTTGCGGCACAGCAGTGAGGTGAGAGTGGAAAGTGGTGTGCACGCCCCGGTTTATCACTGGGTGGGCTGAGCCGCACTATAGATTGGGGCCGCAAGGCGGCCCCGGCATTCTCAGAACATCGCCGAAGACAGGCGGCGACGGTACACGCCGACCAATGGGTGGTCGCTGCCGAGCAGCTCGAACACCTGCAGCATGGCTTTTTGTGGCAGGCCGTTCTCGTACCCACGGTTGCGCTGGAACAGTTTGAGCAACCCCTCCAATGCCGCCTCGTATTGCTGGCGTGCCAATTGCTGGATGCTCAACTGGTACGCCGCCTCGTCATCTTGCGGGTTCTGCGCCAAACGGCTTTTGAGGTCTGCGACTTCCGGCAGGCTGGCGGCCTGACGCAGGAAGGTCAGTTGCGCTTTGGCACCGGCCAGGGCGGCCTTGTGTTCGTCACCCTTGACTGCGTCCAGGACCGTTTGAGCTTCGCCTAGCTCACCGCGCTCGGCCAAGCAGCGGGCATAGTAGATCAGCGCCTCGGCGTTGCTGTTGTCTTCGCTCAGCAACTGTTGCAGCGCGGCTTCGGCTTCGGCAAAGCGGCTTTCGGCGAACAGCGCCTTGGCGTGCTCCAACGGCGAAGCGGTCGGTGCGGCCGGCAGTTGCACATGCGGCTCGAGCATGGCCCGGATCGCCGACTCCGGCTGGGCGCCGGCAAAGCCGTCGACAGGTTGGCCGTCCTTGAACAGCACCACGGTCGGCAGGCTACGAATGCCGAACTGGGCCACCACTTGCTGCTCGACATCGCAGTTGATCTTGGCCAGCAGCAATTCGCCCTGATAGCCCTCGGCGATTTTCGCCAGCAGCGGCATCAACGCCTTGCAGGGCGCGCACCACTCGGCCCAGAAGTCCACCAGTACCGGCTTGTGGAAGGAGTTCTCGATCACCAGTTGCTGGAAGGTGGCATCGGTGACATCGAAGATGTAAGGGGTTTCCTGGCTCATCGCGACTCTCGCAAATCCGTGAATGGCATCACTATAAAGGCTCGCGGCTGGCGTGGTACAGGCTGACCCTGCGGAATTCGTGTGGCTCTGCCAGGTCCGGCAGGGTCAAGGCTTCGAGCACGCCAAGGGCCCGGTACAGCGGATGGTTGAAATCACGCACGCGCGAGTCCGCCACCAAGGCCTGGCGGCCACGATCCAGAAAGGCATCAAGCAGTGGCAGGTTGGCGCGGTCGTACAGCACATCAGCAACCAAAATCAGGTCGAAGCGGTCGGCTTCGGCGAAGAAATCACTGCTGTAACCCAGCTCGACCGCATTGAGCTGAGCATTGGCGCGGCAGGCCTGCAACGCCAGCGGGTCGAGGTCGCAGGCGACTACTTCCAGTGCCCCCGCGCGCGCGGCGGCAATCCCGGCGATGCCCGAGCCTGCCCCGAAGTCCAGTACGCGCTTGCCGGCAACCCACTCAGGGTGCGCGGCCAGGAAGCGGGCCATGGCCAGGCCGCTGGCCCAGCAGAAGCTCCAGTACGGCGGCTCCTCGAGGATGCGTTGAGTTTCTTCGCTGGTGAACGCGCGGTCCATGTTCTGATCGTCGATCAGCCACAGTTTCAATTCGCACTCAGGCAGCGCGCTGATCACCAGGCGTGCTTCGCCAATCAGGCCACTGAGGGCCTGCTGCAGGGCAAGCGGCGGCACTTATGGCGCCTTTTCGAAGCGCAGCGGGCCGGTAGCCTGGGTCTGGGCCTGAATGATACGCACGGGGGGCAGGTGCATGATCAGTTGGCCAGAGCGGCTGGCGCGGCCACGCAGCTCGACCCGGGCCCCGGCGGGGAAAGCCTCGGGGTTGAAACGCAGGTGATAGGGCAGGGGTTGGCCTGTGCCGGTCAGGGTACTGCTAGCCAGGAGCTGTTGCGGACGATCACGGTCATCGATGACCAGCAGCGCCAGTTCCACGTCTGCGCCAGCCGGAATTTCCAGCAGTGTGCCGCTCAATTCACGCTGATAGGCCGGCAGCGGGCCGAGCGGTTCGACGTTCTTGGCCACCTTGGCCGGTACTGGCGCAGGGGCTGTTGCGGTTTTTGGGCGGTCACTGCCGCAAGCGGCTAGCAAGCAAGTGCAGCACAGTACGACGAGCGCACGACGAGGCATGGGTGGGTCCTTCACGGGCAGAATTGTATGGATGTTAACCCCTTTGGCTTGTCTTGCCAGTGCAATGCGCTACCATGGCCCTCCCTTTTTTTGTTGCCTGCCACCATGCACTGTCCCTTTTGCGGTGCCAACGACACCAAGGTCATCGACTCGCGTCTGGTCGCCGAGGGCGAACAGGTGCGCCGCCGCCGTGAGTGCGTCGCCTGCGGCGAGCGTTTCACCACCTTCGAAACCGCCGAACTGGTGCTGCCCCGCCTGATCAAGCAGGACGGTACCCGCCAGCCGTTCGATGAAGACAAGCTGCGCGCTGGCATGCAGCGCGCGCTGGAAAAACGCCCGGTCAGCGTCGAGCGCCTGGAAGCGGCGCTGGCGCACATCAAAAGCCGCCTGCGCGCCACGGGCGAGCGCGAAGTCAAATCGCTGGTAGTGGGTGAACTGGTCATGGCCGAGCTGCGCAAGCTCGACGAGGTGGCTTACATCCGCTTCGCTTCGGTGTACCGCCGCTTCCAGGACCTGGACGAATTCCGCGAAGAGATCGATCGCCTGGCCCGCGAGCCGGCTAAAGAGTGAGCATGCCCAGCCAGACCGCGATCCTCGATGCCCATTACATGGCCCGCGCCCTTGAGCTGGCGCGCAAGGGCATCTACACCACTCACCCCAACCCGCGTGTCGGCTGCGTGATCGTTCGCGATGGCCGAGTGGTCGGTGAAGGCTGGCATGTTAGGGCCGGTGAGCCACACGCCGAAGTGCATGCGCTGCGTCAAGCCGGTGAGCTGGCCCGCGGCGCCTGCGCGTATGTGACCCTGGAACCGTGCAGCCACCACGGCCGCACGCCACCGTGCGCCGAGGCGCTGGTCAACGCGGGGGTGGCCCGGGTGGTCGCCGCGATGCAGGACCCCAACCCCCAAGTGGCTGGCCAAGGCTTGCGGCGCCTGGCCGAGGCAGGCATAGAGGTTGCCAGCGGCTTGCTCGAAGCCGAGGCCCGGGCCCTCAACCCCGGCTTTCTCAAACGCATGGAGCACGGCTTGCCATTCGTGCGCGCCAAGCTTGCGATGAGCCTGGATGGGCGCACCGCCATGGCCAGCGGCGAAAGCCAGTGGATCACCGGCCCCGCTGCCCGCTCGGCGGTGCAGCGCTTGCGTGCCCGTGCCAGCGTGGTGCTGACCAGCGCCGCCAGTGTGCTGGCCGACAACGCACGGCTGACCGTACGTGCAGCCGAACTGGGCCTGGACCATGAGGCCACTGCCTTGGCGTTGAGCCGTACACCGCTACGTGTGCTGGTTGATGGCCGTTTGCGCCTGCCCCTGGACGCCCCGTTCTTCCAGGCCGGCCCGGCGCTGGTGGCCACCGCCGTCGCAGATGACCCACGCTATGCCGCTGCTGGCCATGAGCTGCTCAGCCTGCCCGGCGACAATGGCCAAGTGGACCTGCCGGCCCTGCTGCAGGCGCTGGCCGCTCGCGGAACCAACGAGATTCTGCTCGAGGCCGGCCCCGGCCTGGTTGGCGCCTTCGCCCGTCAAGGCCTGATCGACGAGTACCAGTTGTTCGTCGCAGGCACCTTCCTAGGCTCCCAGGCCCGCCCGCTGCTGGATTGGCCGCTGGAGAAAATGAGCCAGGCGCCACGGCTGAAAATCACCGACATGCGCGCAGTGGGCGATGACTGGCGGGTCACGGCCATCCCTCTGCCGGCGCCCGGCGTATAATGCTCGGCTTGCCCTGCGCAACCTGTTTTTGAGGAAGTCCCCATGTTCACCGGCATCATCGAATCCATCGGCACCATCGGCAGCCTGACCCCAAAGGGTGGTGACGTGCGCGTCTACGTCGAAACCGGCAAGCTCGACCTGGGTGACGTCAAGCTCGGCGACAGCATCGCTGTCAACGGTGTATGCCTGACCGCCGTCGAGCTGCCGGGCAATGGCTTTTGGGCTGATGTCAGCGTCGAGACCCTCAAGCGCACCGCGTTCATCGACCTCAAAAGTGGCAGCAAGGTCAACCTTGAAAAAGCCCTGACTCCCACCACCCGGCTGGGCGGCCATCTGGTCAGCGGCCATGTCGATGGCGTCGGCGAAATCATCTCGCGTAGCGATAACGCGCGGGCCATCCAGTTCCGGGTGCGTGCACCGAGGGAGCTGGCCAAGTACATCGCCCACAAGGGCTCGATCACCGTCGATGGCACCAGCCTGACGGTCAACGAGGTCAATGGCGCCGAATTCGAGCTGACCATTGTCCCGCACACCCTGTCCGAAACCATCATGGCCGACTACCGCGCAGGGCGTCGGGTCAACCTTGAGGTCGACTTGCTGGCCCGTTATCTGGAGCGTCTGCTTCTGGGTGACAAGGCTGCCGAGCCGAGCAAGGGCAGTGGCATTACCGAAAGCTTCCTGGCCGCCAACGGCTTCTTGAAATCCTGATTGAGAAGGGGGTGCCCAGTGGCGCTCAACAGCATCGAAGAACTGGTCGAAGATATCCGCCAGGGCAAAATGGTCATCCTCATGGATGACGAAGACCGTGAAAACGAAGGCGACATCATCATGGCCGCCGAGTGCTGCCAGCCTGAGCACATCAACTTCATGGCCAAGCACGCCCGCGGTCTGATTTGCATGCCGATGACCCGCGAGCGTTGCGAAACCCTGAAGCTGCCGCTGATGGCGCCGCGCAACGGCTCGGGCTTCGGCACCAAGTTCACCGTGTCGATCGAGGCTGCCGAGGGTGTCACCACCGGTATTTCCGCTGCCGACCGTGCGCGTACCGTGCAGGCCGCAGCTGCCAAGGACGCCAAGGCAGAAGACATCGTCAGCCCTGGCCACATCTTCCCACTGATGGCCCAGCCAGGCGGTACGCTGGCCCGCGCCGGCCACACCGAAGCGGCCTGCGACCTGGCGCGCATGGCAGGTTTCGAGCCGAGCGGGGTGATCTGCGAGGTGATGAACGATGACGGCACCATGTCGCGTCGCGCCGAGCTGGAAGTGTTCGCCGCCGAACATGGCCTGAAGATCGGCACCATCGCTGACCTGATCCACTACCGGATGATCCACGAACGCACCGTACAGCGCGTTTCCGAGCAGCCGATCGAGAGCGAGCTTGGCGAATTCAACCTGGTCACCTACCGCGACGCGGTGGAAGGCGATGTGCACATGGCCCTGACGCTGGGCAACATCTGCGCTGAAGAGCCCACCCTCGTTCGCGTCCACAACATGGACCCGCTGCGCGACTTGCTGCTGGTCAAGCAGCCAGGCCGCTGGAGCCTGCGTGCGGCCATGGCCGCTGTGGCCGAGGCAGGCAGCGGCGTGGTGCTGCTGCTGGGCCACCCGCTGGACGGCGACGTGCTGCTGGCGCACATCCGTGAAAGCGCAGGCGATGCACCGGCCAAAGTGCCGACCACCTACAGCACCGTTGGTGCCGGTTCGCAGATCCTGCGCGACCTTGGTGTGCGCAAGATGCGCCTGATGAGTTCGCCGATGAAGTTCAATGCGATATCCGGATTCGATCTGGAAGTTGTAGAATACGTGCCCTCCGAGTGACTTGAGGCGGCATTGACGCCCAGAGCTCGAGTCCAGACCCCTGCCGAGGCCGCTTGTATGCGGCCTCGCTCTTGAAGATGAGAACATCGAATGACCCTGAAGACCATCGAAGGTACCTTCATCGCCCCCAAAGGTCGCTATGCTTTGGTGGTTGGCCGCTTCAACAGCTTCGTCGTTGAAAGCCTGGTAAGCGGCGCCGTCGATACCTTGGTACGCCACGGTGTCAGCGAAAGCGAAATCACCATCATCCGTGCCCCTGGCGCGTTCGAAATCCCGCTGGTGGCACAGAAAGTCGCCCAGCAAGGCGAATATGACGCGATCATCGCCCTGGGCGCGGTGATCCGTGGCGGCACCCCGCACTTCGAATACGTGGCGGGCGAATGCACCAAGGGCCTGGCCCAGGTGTCCATGGAGTTCGGCGTACCGGTGGCCTTCGGCGTTCTGACCGTCGACTCCATCGAACAAGCCATCGAGCGCTCCGGCACCAAGGCTGGCAACAAAGGCGGTGAAGCTGCCCTGTCCGCACTGGAAATGGTCAGCCTGCTGGCGCAGTTGGAGGCCAAGTGATTAGCGACGAAAGCGATCGTTTCAACCCGCGCGATCCAAAACCTGCGGATGCCGGCAAGCCTTCCAAGAGCGCCAAGCGCCGTGAGGCACGCAAGCTTGCGACCCAGGCCCTGTACCAGTGGCACATGGCACAGCATTCGCTGAACGAGATCGAAGCGCAGTTCCGGGTCGATAACGATTTCACCGATGTCGACGGTGCCTATTTCCGCGAGATCCTGCATGGGGTCCCGGCGATCAAAGGCGAAATCGACAAAGCGCTGGAACCTTGCATGACCATGGCGCTGGAAGAGCTCGACCCGGTCGAGCTGGCCGTACTGCGCCTGTCCACCTGGGAGCTGATCAAGCGCGTCGACGTACCGTACCGCGTGGTGATCAACGAAGGTGTGGAGCTGGCCAAGGTCTTCGGTGCCACCGATGGCCACAAGTTCGTCAATGGCGTGCTGGACAAACTCGCTCCAGTGCTGCGCGAAGCAGAAGTCAAGGCGAACAAGCGCTGATCCTGGCGCTGCCGGCCCATGGGTGAGTTCGAGCTGATCAACCATTACTTCGCCGCCGCGCCTTGCGCGCAGGGCGGCGAAGGTGTGGCGTTGGGCATCGGCGACGATTGCGCCCTGCTCGGCCTTCCACCCGGTGAGCAACTGGCGGTGTCGACCGACACTCTGGTAGCCGGCGTGCATTTCCCAAGCGTCTGCGATCCGTTGCTGCTAGGCCAGCGTTCGCTGGCCGTGGCGGCCAGTGACCTGGCCGCCATGGGCGCAACGGCGATCGGCTTCACCCTTGCCCTGACCCTGCCCGACGTAGGTGCCGAGTGGCTGGCGGCATTTGCCGAAGGGCTTGGCCGCATGGCAAAGCGGTGCCGCATGAGCCTGGTCGGTGGTGATACCACCCGTGGGCCGCTGAGTATCACCGTCACCGTGTTCGGCCGCGTGCCGGCCGGCCAAGCGTTGCGCCGCAGCGGCGCACGGCCCGGCGATTTGCTGTGCGTCGGCGGCACGCTGGGCAAGGCGGCAGGGGCATTGCCGCTGGTGCTGGGTGAGCGCGAGGCACCGGCGGAGCTGGCTGAGCCGTTGCTTGAGCATTACTGGTCGCCAATGCCTCAGCTTGGCCTGGGCCAGCTGTTGCGCGGCCAGGCCACGTCGGCACTGGACATTTCCGATGGCCTGCTCGCCGACTGCGGGCATATCGCCAAGGCCTCCGGTGTTGCGCTGGAGGTGAACCTGGAGCAGGTGCCAGTGTCTCCTGCACTGCAAGGGTTTCTCGGCCTCGATGGGGCACGGCTGGCGGCGCTGACCGGAGGCGACGACTACGTCCTGGCGTTCACTCTGCCACCTGCCGCGCTGCCCGGGCTCATCGACCGTGCTCCTGGCCAGGTGTACGTTATCGGCCGTGTGCTCGATGGCAAGCGCGTGACCCTGCGTGATGCGCAGGGCCAGGACATCACCCCGGTCCAACGGGGCTATCAACATTTTAGGGAGACACCGTGACCGACCACCCCAACCAGGTGCCAGCGGAGAACGTTCCGCCATCGGTCTGGCGCAATCCATGGCATTTCATTGCCTTTGGTTTCGGTTCCGGCACCTTGCCAAAAGCCCCAGGCACCTGGGGCTCGCTGGTGGCCATCCCGTTCATTCCGCTATGGCAGATGCTCCCCGACTGGGGTTACTGGCTGCTGCTGGGCGTGACCATGCTGTTCGGTTTCTGGCTGTGCGGTAAAGTGGCCGAAGACTTGCGTGTGCACGACCATGAGGGCATTGTCTGGGATGAGATGGTCGGCATGTGGATCACCCTCTGGCTGGTACCGGAAGGGTGGCAGTGGATCCTGGCTGGGTTCCTGATGTTCCGTTTCTTCGACATTCTCAAGCCGTGGCCGATTCGCTGGATCGATCGGCATGTACATGGTGGTGTCGGGATCATGCTCGACGATGTGCTGGCAGGTGTGTTCGCCTGGCTGGGGATGCAGGTTCTGGTATGGGCGGTAGGCTGAAGCAGGGAGCGTTGAATGGCCGTGAGGACCGTACTGCTGGCAATGATGCTGAGCCTTGCCCCATGGGCCATGGCCGCTGAGCCGTTGCCCAAGCAGATCACCCTGGTCAGCGAAGAGTGGGTGGATTACACCAACGCCGATGGGACTGGTGTCGCCTGGGATGTATTGCGCAAGGTCTTCGAGCCTGCCGGGGTTCATGTGGTAGCGCAAAGTGCGCCCTATAGCCGGGCGGTTGGCTTGGTCAAGCGTGGCGAAGCTGATGCCTGGGTGGGCTCCTACAAGCAGGAAAACGCCGACAACCTCTACCCCAAGTGGCACTTCGACATGGACCATATCTACGCCCTCGGCTTGGCCAGCAAGCCTGCGCCTACATTGGCTGCCCTCGGCCAGTATCGGCTAGCCTGGGTGCGTGGGTACGACTATGGTAGTTACCTTCCCAATGTCAGCAACTACCGTGAAGTCCAGCGCCGTGACGGCATCTTGCCGATGCTCGAACATGAGCGGGTGGATTTTTACATCGACGCAAAAACCGAAGTCGATTACGTGCTCGGCCAAACCTCGCAACCAGAGCGTTTTCGCAGCACCCACGTCGCCGAACTACCGCTTTACCTGGCGTTTTCCCGCACCGGGCAAGCACAGGCCTTGTGCGAGCTGTTCGACCAGCGCATGGCCGAACTGGTGCGTAGCGGGGAACTCAAGCCGATCTTCGAGCGCTGGAAGCAGCCTTACCCGTTCTCGGCCCTCAGCAAGCCGCAGTGATGCTGGACTATCGCCCTTGCAAACATCGAACTTTTCGATGTTCAGGCGCGGTATTCAACGAGCGCACACCTGACGACCTGCTGATACAATCGGCACACGAGAAATTTCCTACTTATCCAGGAGCACAACGTGCCCGTCGTCTTTGTTGCCGCCTCGAAACTCCCGACTCCCTTTGCGACCTTCACCATGCATGGCTTTCTCGACGAAGCCACTGGCCGTGAGCACGTAGTGCTCAGCCTGGGTGATATCGCCAATGGCGAGCCGGTGCTGGGGCGTCTGCACTCCGAGTGCCTGACCGGCGATGCCCTTTTCAGCCAGCGTTGCGACTGTGGTTCGCAGCTTGAAGCCGCTTTACAGGCCATCGCCCGGGAAGGCCGTGGTGTGCTGCTGTACCTGCGTCAGGAGGGCCGCGGCATCGGCCTGTTGAACAAGATCCGCGCCTACGAGCTGCAAGATGGCGGCGCCGATACGGTCGAGGCCAACGAGCGCCTGGGCTTTGCCGCTGACCAGCGCGATTACGCCATGTGCCTGCCGATGCTTGAGCACCTGGGGGTTAGCTCGCTGCGCCTGATGACCAACAATCCGCGCAAAGTCAAAGCGCTGACCGACATGAACATCAAGGTTGCCGAGCGCGTGCCGCTGCACACCGGCCATAACCCGCACAACCGTTACTACTTGGCAACCAAGGCTGGCAAGCTCGGCCATATGCTGGGTAACGAACACCAGGGCGAGGTGCCCCAAGCGTGACCCGCAGCCAGGTCAAACGCCGCCTGGCGCTGGCCTGGTGGCAATACCTGGCGGTGGGCCTGGTGCCGCTGCCAATCATGGCCTGGGCATTCGGTGGGGGCGATGCCCTGATGCCGGTGCTAGCAATGCCGTTGTTCATTGCCGGCGCCGCTAGCATGTTCCTCAGCCTGCCGCGCTTCGGCGCGTACAAGCGGGCGCTGACCGCCACTTCCAAAGCGCTTGGCACGGCGCAGGAGCCTGCAGCCTGGATCAACCTTGCCCAGGTGCGGCGAATGGGCATGCTGTATGCCTGCTTCCCGGCCTGGGTCGGTGCGCTGTCAGTGCTGGTTGGGCTGGAAGCGGTGCCGCAGGTGCTGCTCGGGCTGTCAACGGCGGTGCTGCTATGTCTCTATCGCATTTCGCGTCATCTGGGCTGATGCGCTTTGTGCTTTGCCTGCTGGCGCTGCTGAGCGTTGGCGCACGGGCCGATGAACCTTTGCGCGTGGTCAGCCTGGCGCCGTCGATGACTGAAGTGATGCTTGAGTTGCACGCTGAGGATTTGCTGGTGGGCGTGCTCGATGGCGGTGAGCGGCCGCACGCATTGCAGCAGCTGCCTTCGGTCGGGCGCCAGGGCCAGTTGAACATGGAAACCCTGCTCAGCCTCAAGCCCGACCTGCTATTGCTATGGCCCGGCAGCGTGCCCCCCGCCCAGCGCGACCAGCTTAAGCGCTTAGGCATCGCGACCTACAGCGCCGAACCTCATGACTTGAACCAGTTGCTCGAACAGATCGAAGCCATCGCCGTGCGTGTCGGGCGGGAGGAGCAGGGCCGGCGTTACGTGCAGGCCCTGGCTGAGCGCCTGCTGCAATTGCGCCAGCAGTACCGGCGCGCGCAGCCGTTGCGGGTGTTCTACCAGGTCTGGGATCGGCCGTTGTATACCCTGGGCGGGCAGCAGGTCGTCAGCGATGCCTTGGCGGTGTGCGGGGCACGCAATGTATTCGCCGACCTGGCCCAGCCGGCGCCGCAGGTGAATGTCGAGTCGGTTCTGGCGCGGGACCCGCAGGTAATTCTGGCGGGTGATCGCGCGCAGCTGGCGAGCTGGCGGGCCTGGCCACGCCTGAGTGCCGTGGCCGGGGACGGCTTGCTGGTGGTGCCGGACAAGGGCCTGGAGCGGCCCAGCGGCCAGATGATTGAAGCTACTGCCCGCCTGTGTGCGCTGCTGGCGGCTAAAGTGCCGGCGTCCAAGTGACGCTCAACAGCGCGGTACGGCCTTCTTCGCGGTAGCCATAGCTGGCACCGTCGAAGCTGTATAGCGCCCGGCTGTAATCCTTGGCCAGCAGGTTATCAAGCTTGAGTTCAAGTTTCAGTTCGTCGGTCGCTGCCCAGCCCGCACGCACGCCGAGCAGGCCGTAGCCGCCCAGGCGATTACGGTTGGCCTCATCGTCGTAACTGGCGCTGACCGCCTGCCAGCTGGCACCCACATCGAAGCGGTCGAACTGGCGATCCAGGTCCAGGCTCAGGGTGCGCCGGGCACGGCGAGCGAGGGTGTGACCACTGTCGCGGTCCCGTGGGTCGGTCAGCGCCAGGGCCAGTTGGCTACGCCATTGTCCCCATTGCTGGTCGAGTGCCATTTCCAGCCCGTTGATCCGCGCCGCAGCTACGTTGCGGGGGATCGAGTCCTGGCCAAAGATGATTGCGTCGCGCAGGTCGGTACGGTACAGCGAGGTTTCCAAGCGGCTGTCGGGGCTGAGTTGGCTGCGCCACTGCAGCTCGTAGCTTTTCGAGCGCTCAGGCTTGAGGTCCGAGTTACTGTACTGGGGGTAATACAGGTCGTTGAACGTCGGTGCACGGAAACCTTCGCTGTAGGACAGCAGCACATCGTTCTGCGCATTTACAGGCAGCGTGAGGCTGGCGCTCCAGGTGGTTTGCCCGCCGAACTGCTGGTTCTGATCGCGCCGTACACCCACCTCGGTAGAGAAGCCTTCGCCACGGTAACGGTGCTGGATGAAAGCAGCACGGTTCCAACGGCTGTCCTCACTGAAATCGGTGCTGCCGTGCACGCGGTCTTGGTACCAGTCGCCACCGAGTAGCAGGTTATGCCGCGCTTCCAGCTCCAGGTCATTCTGCCAGGTGACTTGGTCGCGGTAGGTGTTGAATACAAAGCGCTCGTCGCTGAGCTTGTCGCGCTTATCGTCGCGGTTTTCGCTATGGCCTAACTCCAGGCGCGAGTGCCAGAGGTCGCTGAGTTGTGCATCGAAGTAGCTACCCACGCTGCTGACGCTGAAGTCGGTGTAGGGCTTCTGGCCCAAACTCTGGAAGCTGACCGGGTCGAAGCGGCCGAAAGGGTTGTCGTACTCGCTGCGTCCGCGGCTGTCGAGCACGTTCAAACCCGCCTCCAGGCGCTCGCCAAAGGTGTGGCTCAGGCTCAGGTTCAGCGACCGGTTACGGTACGCGTCGTGATCGCCATCGCTGTCGAACGAAGGCCCGGTGGAGTCGATGCCGGCCGTTTCATCGAGGCTGGCACCCAGATTGAAGCGGGTGGCGTCGTCGCCGCCCGACAAACCCAGGCTGCGCTGAAAGGTCTGGTTGCTGCCCGCTGCCAGGCGCAGGCGTGGCTGCAGCCCTGGGCCACTGCTGCGGCGAGTGAAGATCTGGATCACCCCGCCAATCGCGTCGCTGCCATACACCGCCGAGCGCGAGCCGCGCAGCACTTCGACACGTTCGATCTGGTCGACATCGAGAAACTGCAGGCCGCTGTCGCCGGAGGTTGCATTGGCGATGCGCACGCCATCGACCAGCACTAGGCTCTGAGCAGCTTTGGTGCCCCGGATGAAAATGCCTGGAAGGCTGCCACGGCCGCCGGTAGGGGCGACTTGTACGCCGGGTACGCGAGTCAGCAGGTCGGTGACACTGCTCGGTTGCAGGCGATCGATGTCGGCGCGGGTGAACACAGTGTTGGCGGCGCTGGTGGCGCTGCGAGATTCCGCCTGGCGGTTAGCGCTGACCAGCATGTCAGGCAGCTTGAGGGCGTCGTCGCGCTCGGCGGCCAGCACCTGCAAGGGGAGGCAGAGCAGTGGCGCGAAGGTCAGGATTTTCATGCACGGTCACTTAGTATTCACGAGTCAACCCGACCCTACAGATGCCTGCAACGGCCTGTAGAGCCGGGTTGACCCGCCAATGGCCTCAGAGGCCGAGCCTGGCCATGCGAGCTTTGACCGAGGCCTCGATGCCAGCGGCATCCAGGCCGCACTCGGCCAGCATCTGCGCCGGCTTGGCATGCTCGACATAGATATCCGGCAGCCCCAGGTGCAGCAGCGGTTTGACCACCGCTTGCTGGGCCAGGAACTCACCCACCGCCGCACCAGCGCCGCCCATGATGCTGTTTTCTTCGATGGTCACCAGCAACTCGTGGCTGGCAGCCAATTGCAGCACCAACGCCTCGTCCAGTGGTTTGACGAAACGCATGTCGACCACGGTGGCGTTGAGCCGCTCGGCAACTTGCAGGGCCTCGGCCAGCTGTACGCCGAACACCAGCAAGGCAACGTTTTCGCCTTGGCGGCGAACAACGCCCTTACCAATTTCCAATGGTTCGAGGTCACCACTGATCGGTGCATTGGGGCCCGTGCCACGGGGATAGCGTACAGCCGCTGGGCCATTGAACAGGTGGCCGGTGGTGAGCATCTGGCGCAGTTCGTTTTCGTCGCTTGGCGTCATCACCAACATGCCCGGGATGCAGCGCAGGTACGACAGATCGTAACTGCCGGCATGGGTGGGGCCGTCTTCGCCGACCAGGCCGGCGCGGTCGATGGCGAACAGCACATCGAGGTTTTGCACCGCCACGTCATGAATCAGCTGGTCGTAGGCCCGCTGCAAGAAGGTGGAGTAGATCGCCACCACCGGCTTGCTGCCTTCGCAGGCCATACCGGCGGCCAAGGTAACGGCATGCTGTTCGGCGATCGCTACGTCAAAATACCGCTGCGGGTAGCGTTCGCTGAAAGCGACCAGGTCAGAGCCTTCCTTCATCGCTGGGGTAATGCCCACCAGGCGATTGTCGGTGGCCGCCATGTCGCACAGCCATTGGCCGAACACTGCCGAATACTTGGGGCCGCTGACCTTCTTCGGCGCCACCGGCTTGTCGACAGGTTCAAGCTTGGTGATGGCGTGATAGCCGATCGGGTCGAGCTCGGCCGGCGCGAAGCCTTTGCCTTTCTTGGTCACCACATGCAGGAACTGCGGGCCCTTGAGGTCGCGCATGTTGCGCAGCGTAGCGATCATGGTCGGCAGGTCGTGGCCGTCGATCGGGCCGATGTAGTTCCAGCCCAGCTCTTCGAACAGCGTGCCCGGCACCAACATGCCTTTGGCGTATTCCTCGGTGCGACGCGCGATCTCCCAGGCACCCGGCAGGCGCGACAACACTTTCTTGCTGCCCTCACGCATGCTGGCGTAAGTGCGGCTGGAAAGGATCTTGGCCAGGTAGTTGGACAAGCCGCCGACGTTGCGGGAGATCGACATATCGTTGTCGTTGAGGATCACCAGCATGTCGGCGTTGACTTCCTGAGCGTGGTTCAACGCCTCGAAGGCCATGCCAGCGGTCAGGGCACCATCGCCGATCACCGCGATAGACTTGCGCGCGCTGTTTTGCAGGCGGGCGGCAATGGCCATGCCCAGCGCAGCGCTGATCGAGGTGCTGGAGTGGCCGACGCCGAAGGTGTCGTATTCGCTCTCGCTGCGGCGCGGAAAAGCGGCGATGCCGTCCTTCTGGCGCAGGCTGAGCATACGGTTGCGGCGCCCGGTGAGGATCTTGTGCGGGTAGGCCTGGTGGCCGACGTCCCATACCAGCCGGTCATCCGGGGTATCGAAGACGTAGTGCAGGGCGATCGTCAGCTCGATGACACCCAGGCCGGCACCGAAATGCCCACCGGTCTGACCAACGGTGTAGAGCAATTCCTGGCGCAACTCGTCGGCCAGGGTCTCCAGGTCGGCTTCGGCCAGCCGGCGCAGGCCGGCAGGCGTGTCAGCGCGGTCGAGCAACGGCGTGACCGGGCGTTCGCGGGGGATCTCTTGAAACGTCGTGGGCATCAGGCGAGTCGTTATAGGTGTGTTAAGACGCGGCAGTTTACCCCATTGTGGGAAAAGTGCCCATTCGACACGGGTTACGCGGGCGCTGCAGGGCCGGGTTTATCTTACAACGCGATGCTGAAATCACCATCGCATCCGCGGGTCAACCCAGTCCCACAGGGCTTGAAGTCAGGCCTTAATGGCGGCGTTCGACGATATAGCGTGCCAACGCCCGCAGCGGCTCGGCATTTTCATCGAACCCTTGCAATGCGACCAGCGCCTGATCGCGCAGTTCGATGGCATAGGCTTTGGCGGCTTCGAGCCCCAGCAGGGCAGGGTAGGTCGGCTTGTCACGGGCGATGTCGGCGCCCTGGCGCTTGCCCAGGGTGGCGGTGTCGCTTTCTACGTCGAGAATATCGTCCTGCACTTGGAAGGCCAGGCCGACAGCCTGTGCATACATCTGCAGGGCATCAAGCTGCGCCTGCTCGGCTCGGGCACTGGCCAGGGCGCCAAGGTGCACGCTGGCTTCGATCAAGGCGCCGGTCTTGTGCCGGTGCATCAATTCCAGAGCCCGCTGGTCAAGCTTGATGCCCACCGAACCCAGGTCGATGGCCTGGCCGCCGACCATACCGGCAGGGCCTGCCGCTTTGGCCAGGGCCTGGACCATGGCCAGACGGGTGCCATCGGCCTGTGGGCTCAGGTGTGGGTCGAGCAGGGCGCTGAATGCCAGGCTCTGCAGGCCGTCACCGGCCAGAATCGCACAGGCTTCATCGAAGGCTTTGTGGGTGGTGGGTTGGCCACGGCGCAGGTCGTCGTCGTCCATGGCCGGTAGGTCGTCATGCACCAGTGAGTAGGCATGTATCAGCTCCACGGCACAGGCGGCGCCGTTGGCCTGCTCGGGCGGCGCGCCAAGGGCCTGGCACGCGGCGTAGGCCAGCAGCGGGCGCACGCGCTTGCCGCCGTTCATCACGCTGTAGCGCATGGCCGCGTACAGGCGCTCCAGCTCTTTGGTCGGTGCGATGAACAGCGGTTCGAGCGCGGCGTCGACGCGGGCCTGGCAACTGGCCTGGTAAGCGCTGATCATGCTTCTGGCTCCGCATCGAACGGTTGCGCGGCGAGTTCGCCGTCCCGCTCCAGCAGAATTTGCACTTTCTGTTCGGCCTGGGCCAGGGCGCCCTGGCAATCGCGCGTCAGGGCGATGCCTTGCTCGAACGCCGCCAGCGAGTCTTCCAGCGACAGTTCGCCGTTCTCCAGGCGCTCGACCAGCGCTTGCAGGTCGGCGAGGGATTGTTCGAAATCGATGGAGGCTTTTTTGCGGGCCATGGCGACAGTCTCTGTGGCGGGTCTGAACCGCGCGACGTTAGCAGAGCGGGGCTGGGGGAGCAAACTTCAGCAGGCTGCGCAGCCCCCCATGCCCTGGTTCAGGCGATCTCGGCTTGCCGCTCCAGCATGGCCTCCCGGCAGCGGGCCAGTTCTTCGATGGTCAGCACCGGCAGGTTGTACTGCCGCGCATAAACAGCCACTTGTTCGCCCCGCGCCATGCTGCCATCAGGGTTCATCAACTCGCAAAGCACCGCTGCCGGGCGCAGGCCCGCCAAGCGCGCCAGGTCGACCGAACCTTCGGTGTGCCCACGCCGGGCCAGCACGCCGCCATCACGGGCGCGCAGCGGGAACACATGGCCAGGGCTGACGATATGCCGATGCTCGGCGGTCGAGCGCAGCGCTGCTTCAATGGTGGTGATGCGATCCTGCGCCGACACCCCAGTGCTGACGCCCTCGGCTGCTTCGATGGTGACGGTGAAGCCAGTCCCATGACGGGCCTGGTTGTTCTGCACCATGGGGGCCAGCTGTAGGGCATCGACCGTGGCTTCGTCCAGGCACAGGCAGACGATACCGCTGCAGTCGCGGATCATCATGGCCATGGTCTGCAACGATAGATTCTCGGCGGCGGCGACGATATCGGCTTCATCTTCGCGGTCGTCATCGTCGAGCAGCAATACGGGGCGCCCGGCCTGGAAGGCGGCGATGGCGGCGGACACATTAGGGAATTGCTGGTGCAGCAAAGGGGACATGAAACGCTCCTCGTAATGGATCGATGAACGTCTCGGGGCGAACCAAACGCGCGCGCAGGGGCGCCCGGATGGCCCCTGCCTGACGCCTTCTTTCATCCGGACTATGACCGTCGGCTCTGGAGTCGCACCAGATCTGCTGACCCTCGGCATGGCCGAGGCGCTCGCGGGCTTATCTTTCGATTTACCGCCGGTGGGGACTTTCACCCCGCCCTGAAGACCGGCCAAGCATACAGTACTGAGCTGCCCGACAGGCAAGCTGAGCTTCTACGACTTTTGGCGAGCGCCACCCGCGCCGCGCAGTTGTGGAGCAATACGCGATCAGCCAAGGCCCGCTGAATGGGCTGGCCATTGGCGGCGGTGTTTCGGGAATGAGCTATTTCTACTCTGAAAACGGCGGGGTGCGTATCAATGCGCCGGGCTATGCCGCTGTTGACGCGATGCTGTTGTATCCGGTGACCTCGACGCTTACGGCGACGTACAACATTAACAACCTGTTCGATCGGGATTACCTGTCGCGGGTGGGGTCGACTTCGAAATTCAACTTCTATGGGCCATCGCGAAGCATGATGGTTGGGGCGCGGTATGACTTCTAAGTTCAGAAAATTCCCGTTGTTTGTAGTCCATTTCTGAATTAGCTTGCTACCGCCTTTGGGCCATTGCGGTGGTGTATCTGGCGGCTTAGTGTGATCCGGTCGTTGCCAAATCAGCGACCGGGCCTGCAAGCCCGATCAGACGCTCAGTACCGCTATCCGAGTTGCATGAAGTCAGCTTCGGTTAATGGTGGCTGCGTGCGGGAGATCTTCGGATCTGCCGGTTCTCGTCTGTCCGGTCTTGCAGACCCGCACGTAGCCGCCACCCATCAAATGCAAGTGATGTCGTGGTGGTCCCTTCTGATACAGACGAGATTACACCATGCTCAAAATTGTCCCCGACCCACCCCACGATATTCATTCCCTTGAAGACACTCTGATCCAGGCCACGGAGTACGCCCTATGCGCGACGACTGTGGTGCATCAGGCATTGCTGCTGCAGCCCAAGTCACCGGCATCGATCCTGATGATGGCCTCGATGCATGAGATTGAAGCGCTGCGGGCTTTGCTCGAATCAGCGTTGATCCAGGTGCAGATGCCCACAGGGCCTCGCACCTTGCACTAAGCCTCAGTTGATGTGCTGGCTGCTCGTCGCTCATGGTGGGCACGCCCGGTTCCACAGCTACAGCGCAGGCCTTCGGTCTGAGGCGATCTCTGTTGGGGCGGCCTTGCCCGCGAAGAGGCCAGATCAGGCAAGAGAGATTTAAGGGATATTGAACAGTGACTACAGACACCGCCCCATGCACTCCCGGCAAGACCATCTTTTACCAAGGTGAGAACCAGACCCACCCATTGTTCCGTATAGAGCCCGGCATCCCGTGCCGCGATGCCCGCGAGCAAGCCTCGGAACTGATGGGCTATGTGCGCGAGCTGACCATCCTCGGTTTGATGGAAGACAAACCGATGATGATCTGGGCCTCGCACTACCTGAGTGCGATGGCCAAGGCGCTGATGGAGGATGCGGAGCTGGGAATGAGGGACTGAGCGTCGGGCATTAAAAAGCCGGCTTGTGGCCGGCTTCTCGGGGACGCTTCCGACTAATTTATGGTAAGCCGCAACCGCCTTAACTGGATGGCCATCAAGGGCCTGAAAGAGAGGGCAAACGATCGTGTGGAGCGTTGCCAAGCCCTCTGGAACACGGCTTGCACCGGCCGGGGCTGAATGTGCCGCGTAGCATACAAGGGCCGGCGCGGTATGCCCAGCAAAAATTGGCCCAGTGGCAGTCATTCGGGGCGGCGTTGGCGGTAATGGGACCAATGGAAGACCCAGCCCAGGACTGCGAGCTTCTGCGCTTCACGCTCCAGCGGTGTGTAACGTTCCACCGCGTCACGGGGGTTATGGCTATGCAGGCACAAGCTGTTACGTACGCCGACGCTAAGGCAATTCACTCTGAGCCTGCCATTGTGCAGCAGGGCATAGATCTCGCCATCCACTACCTGTTTGTAGCTCAGGTCGATCGCCAGAATGGCGTCGCGTGGTATCCAGGGCGCCATGTTGGCGGCTGGCATGGTCATGCAGATGGCGTTATCCACAGGTACCGCCAATGCGAGCAGGGCTGATGCAGGCATTGCCAGGTAGTGATTGTCCAACGCTGCCAATTGGCCACCGCGCAGCTCATGAAGTGGCAGTTGCACCAATGGGGCCGAAGGTTCCGGCATCAGGCCGGGTGTGGTGGTGGGGGTTGTCTGGGGGGAGTAAAGGCGCAGCAGCGAAGGCGGATGCTTGGGGCCTTCGCCAGTCTGCAACCAGCGGCGTTGTACGCAGAACAGTTCGGCTATTTCATCGAGGCGGGCAATGGGGATGCCGCGGATGAACCAGTTATTGATGTGCTGCGACGTCACGCGGCGTTGAGCAGCGAAATCTGCGGGAGTCAGGCCACATTCTCTGAGAAGGGCTTTCAGGCGGTCACCGGATCTGTTCATGGCTCAGAGTGTAGCGGCCTGTTGCCAGTAGCGAAATGAACGCGATGTTGACGCGATAAGTGGGAAAAATCTCCGACGCAGGTCAAAAGTGTAGGATCGTGTAGGATTTTTTACCGACTTGCCAACGGGCAAAAAACCTCGCCTGAGCGATAATGCTGTTTACTTGAGG